>DASRXE010000224.1:0-4571 GCA_035654315.1 Brevundimonas sp. | reverse complement strand
GATCACCGACCTGACCTTCAGCGCCTGGGGCCGTAAATTCCTCGACGACGCCTCCGTCAGCCTGCCGCCGGGATCGAAGGTCGGGCTGGTCGGCCGCAACGGCATCGGCAAGTCGACCCTGTTCAAGCTGATCCTCGGCGAACTGGCCGCGGGCGGCGACGAGATCAGCCTTCCGAAGACGGCGCGCATCGCTTCGGTCGATCAGGAACACCCCGCCACGCCGGTCAGCGTACTGGAGACGATCCTCGAGGCCGACGTCGAACGGCACGACCTGTTGACCCGGCTGGAGACGGCGGAGCCTGAGGAGATGGGCGAGATTTGGACCCGGCTGATCGAGATCGACGCCGACGCCGCCCCGGCCCGGGCGGCGGAAATCCTCGTCGGCCTCGGCTTCGACCAGGAGAACCAGCAGCGGCCGATGTCGGAGTTCTCGGGCGGCTGGCGCATGCGCGTCGCCTTGGCCGCGGCGCTGTTCGCCGAGCCGGACATGCTGCTGCTCGACGAGCCGACCAACTACCTTGACCTCGAGGGCGCCCTGTGGCTCGAGGCGCGGCTGAAGAAATATCCGCATACCGCCCTGATCATCTCGCACGACCGCGAGATGCTGAACGAGGTCTGCACCCACATCCTGCACCTCGCGAACCGGACGCTGACGCTCTACACCGGCAACTACGACCAGTTCGAAAAGGCCCGCGCCGAGAAGGCGCGGCTGCAGATGTCGGCCAAGGCCAAGCAGGACGCCGAGCGCGCCCACCTGCAGGCCTTCGTCGACCGCTTCAAGGCGAAGGCCTCCAAGGCCGCCCAAGCCCAGTCGCGCATGAAGCGCCTGGCCAAGATGGAGCCGGTCTCGACGACCATTGAGGAGCGGGTCGCCCCCTTCATCCTGCCCTCCCCGCCGCGTCCTCTGGCGCCGCCTCTGATCCGTCTGGAGGGCGCCAATGTCGGCTATGAGCCGGGCAAGCCGATCCTGCGCGATCTCAACCTGCGCTTGGACCTGGACGACCGCATCGGCCTGCTGGGGGTCAACGGCGCCGGCAAGTCGACCTTCGCCAAGATGATCGCCGGCGCCCTGAACGTCGAAACCGGCGAACTGCATCGGGATCGCAAGATGCGGGTCGGCTGGTTCCACCAGCACCAGATCGAGGCCATGGACCCGACCGACACGCCGCTAGAGATGGTCCGGCGGGCGATGCCGGACGCGACCGAGAGCAGCCGACGTTCGAAACTGGCGCAGTGGGGGCTGGGGTACGAGAAGCAGGAAACCACCGTCGCCAGCCTGTCCGGCGGCGAGCGCGCCCGGCTGTTGCTCAACCAGGTGGCCATGGACGCGCCGCACATCCTGATCCTCGACGAGCCGACCAACCACCTCGACATCGACAGCCGCCGCGCCCTGCTCGACGCGCTGAACGAATACTCTGGCGCCGTCATCCTGATCACCCACGATCGCTCACTGATGGAGCTGGTCGCCGACCGGCTGTGGCTGGCGGCGGACGGCACGGTCAAACCGTTCGACGGAGACATGGACGACTATGCGAAATTCGTGCTGGACCGGGCCAAGCAGGCGGCGGTGAAGCCGAGCCAGATCAAGGCGGAAGCGGAGGCGAAAGTCGCGCCCGCCGCCGGGCCGGCGAAGAAGGCCGACAAGAAGTCGGGCCCTTCGCCCTCGACCCTGCGCCACGCGGTCAGGAAGGCGGAGGAACGGATGACCGCCCTGACCGCCGAAGTGGCCCGCATTGACGACGACCTCGCCAACGCCGCCATCAGCAACCCCAAGGCGCTGGAAGGTCTGACCCGGGCCCGGGCGAAGACGCAGGCGGATCTGGACGCGGCGGAGGCCGCGTGGATGCAGGCCGAGGAAGCACTGGCGGAGATAAGCTGAACCGGCCATTCTCACGCGTATGACGGCGACCTCCGGCCCCGAAATCTGGTTCTACCATCTCGAGCGCTCGACGCTGGACCAGGTGCTGCCCGGTCTGCTGGAGAAGACGCGCGAGCGAGGCTGGCGGGCGCTGGTGAGGGCCGGCGACGAACGGCTGCTCGACGACCTTGACGAGCGCCTCTGGACCTACCGGGACGACAGCTTCCTCGCTCACGGCCGCGGCACGGAGCCGGAGGCGGCCCGGCAGCCCATCCTGCTGACGCAAACCGGCGAGAACCCGAACGACGCTCAGGCGCTGTTCATCGTGGACGACGCAGAGCTTGGCGATACGAAAGGGTTCGATCGATGCTTCATCATCTTCGACGGTCGGGACGAGGCGGCGCTGGCCGCGGCCCGCGTACGCTGGAAGACGCTGAAGGATGCCGGGGCCAACCTCGCCTACTGGAGGCAGTCGCCCGAGGGACGCTGGGAAAAGGCGGCCTGATCGCACTCCTGGCCCTTGCCGGCTGCGAAACGCCTGCCTCCGACGCACCGGCGCCGCGGGCCGTCGAGGAAGCCCAGATGAACCAGCCCGTCGGCGTCCGCGTGGTCAGCCCCACCACCGATCTGTGCCGCGCCGGCGAGATGCAGTGGCTGGTCGGGAAACCGAAGACCGACATCCCCGTTCCGGTAGACGTGGTCAATCGCAGGGTGACCTGCACCACCTGCCCTGTGACCGAGGATTATTCGCCCCACCGCCTGAACATCTTCTTCAACGAACAGTCCGGGATCGTTGAACAGGTCCGCTGCGGCTAAGGCCCATAAACGGAGACGCGCCGTGAAGATCCAGTTGCTCAGCCTCGCCGCGGCCGGCCTGCTGGCCGGCGCCTGCGCGCCACTCCCGCCCGCGGATGGGCCGTCCCAGTGCCGGGCGGATCAGTATCAGCGCTACGTCGGTCGTCATCGGTCCGAGCTCCCGCCGAGGCCGGCCAACGAGACCTGGCGCGTGACCTGCACCACCTGCCCCGTGACGATGGACTACAGCCCTCATCGGCTGAACATCTTCTACGAGGAGTCCAGCGGCATCATCCGGGAGGTCAAATGCGGATGAGAGTCCTCGTCTTGATCGCCGCACCGCTGGCGCTGGCCGCCTGCGCGCCGGTGGCCGATACGTCCGTTGAGCCGGGCCTGCAGCGCTGCGGCGCCGACGCGCACCGATCCCTGATCGGCACCCATGTGGGCGCGGTCAGCTTTCCGGCCGGCGCCAATGTCCGCATCGTCTGCACCACATGCCCGACCACCAAGGACCTTCGGCCCGACCGGCTCAACATCCGATTCGACCAGGCCACGGGCATCATCAGGAGCGTAGAATGCGGTTGATCGTCCTATCCCTCGCCACCGTCGCAACGCTCGCGGCCTGCACCGAACAGGCGCCCGCGCCCGCGCCGGCCGAAGAAACGCCAGCGCCCGCCGCGGCCGAACCGCGTCCGACGCCGCCCGCGGCCAACGATCCCGCGACGCCGGCTCCGACCGGCGCCTGCGGCGCCGCCGAGCGCCAGGACTGGATCGGCCGGGCCCGCTCGGACCTGCCGTCGCCGCCAGCCGATTCCGCATGGCGCATCTATGAAACCGGACAGCCGGTGACCATGGACTACAACCCCGGCCGGCTGAACATCGAGATCGATCCCGACAGCCAGGCCGTGATCCGCCTCACCTGCGGCTGATCCGGGCGCGTAGAGCTGACAAGCCGGCCCGGCGGAGCTTGGGCCCCGCCGGGACTATCCCTGAAAGGGAAGGGATTCGCGTCAGGCCTCGTAGCTGTCCGCGACCATCCGGTCGAGCGTGCGGACGCCCCAGCCGACCGCGCCGTCGGGCACGGTCGGGCTCTTGCTGTCCTTGACCCAGGCCGTCGGCGCGATGTCGATGTGCGCCCACGGCGTCCCGTTGGTGAAGCGCTGCAAGAACAGGGCGGCCGTGATCGAGCCGCCGGCGCGGCCGTTGCCGGTGTTCTTCACGTCGGCGATCGGGCTGTCGATGTGACGCTCGTAGGCCGCCGGGATCGGCATGCGCCAGGCGTTCTCGCCGACCTTGGGCGCAGCGGCGAGGAAGTTGTTCGCCAGCTCGTCCGAGTTTGAGAACACGCCAGCGTACTCGAGGCCCAGCGCCACGATCATCGCGCCCGTGAGGGTGGCGAGATCGAGCATGAATTTCGGCTTGAACCGCTCCTGGGTGTACCAGAGGCAGTCCGCCAGCACGAGGCGGCCCTCGGCGTCGGTGTTCAGCACCTCGACCGACTGACCGGACAGCGACATGACCACGTCCCCCGGGCGTTGGGCGTTTCCATCAGGCATGTTCTCGACCAGGCCGATGACGCCGACGGCGTTGACCTTCGCCTTGCGGCCGGCCAGCGCATGCATCAGGCCGGTGACGGCGGCAGAACCGCCCATGTCCCACTTCATCTCCTCCATGCCGTCCGCCGGCTTGATGGAGATGCCGCCGGTGTCGAAACAGACGCCCTTGCCGACGAAGGCGATCGGCTGGCCGCCGGGCTTGCCGCCATTCCACTTCATGATGGCGACCTGTCTCTCGCGCACGCTGCCCTGACCGACAGCCAGAAGGGTGCGGAAGCCCAGCTTTTCCAGTTCCTTCTCGCCGAGGATCTCGACCTCGAGGCCCAGTTTCTCGAGCGCCTTGACGCGCCGGGCGTACTCTT
>DASRXE010000223.1:0-15464 GCA_035654315.1 Brevundimonas sp. | reverse complement strand
CCCTTCGCCATGCTGCCCTTCTGCGGCTACAACATGGGCGACTACTTCGCCCACTGGCTGTCGATGAAGGACCGCACGGACGCGTCGAACCTGCCGCGCCTCTACTTCGTCAACTGGTTCCGCAAGAACGAGGACGGCAAGTTCGTCTGGCCCGGCTTCGGCGACAACGCCCGCGTGCTCAAGTGGATCGCCGAACGGCTCGATGGCGAGGCGGAGGCGGTCGACACGCCGGTTGGCCGGGTCCCGACTCGCGATGCGCTCGATCTGTCGGGCCTCAGCCTGTCCGAGGCCGATCTTTCGACCCTGCTCGACGTCGATGCGGACGTCTGGGCCGAGGAGGCCGCGCTCATCCCCGGCTTCTACGAGAAGTTCGGCGACCGCCTTCCGAAGGCCCTGTGGGACCAGCACGCCGCCCTGACCGACCGCGTCGAGCAGACCCGCGCCGCCGCCATCGCCGCCGAGTAGGCTTGCATTCCGGGTCAGGGCGGTCGATCTGATCGCCCGTGACTTCTTCCCCGGATGTGATCGTCATCGGCGCCGGCGCGCTCGGCCTGTGCAGCGCCGCCGAGCTGGCGGGGCGGGGCCATGCGGTGACTGTGATCGACCCGGGCGGCGTCAACGCCTCGTCAGTCGCCGCCGGCATGCTGGCCCCGGCGCTGGAATCCCTGCTCGACGACCTGTCGCCCGACCGCGCCGCCTTGCTGAAGCGAGCGCGCGACCTGTGGCCCGCCTTCGCCGGGACGCATGGGCTCGCCCTGCACAGGGAAGGCGCCGAATGGCGCGGTCCCGACGCCTTGGCCGCCGTGGCCCGACTGCACAGACTGGGCTTTGAGGCGAAGGCCACCAGGGACGGCCTGATCACTCCGGACGACTGGCGCATCGAACCGGGGACGACATTGGCCGCCCTGGCGCGGACGCCCGGGGTCGCCCCGGTGCGAGGCCGCGTCACGCGCCTCGATGGCGACGCCCGCCGCTGGCGGGTTGAGGCCGAGGACGGCCGTACCTGGTTTGCGCCGACGGTGGTCCTCGCCACCGGCGCGGCGGCCGCCATTCCCGGCCTTTCCGGCCCGATCGCGGCGCTGGTCGAGTCGATCCAGCCGATCCGCGGCCAGCTGACCCATATCCACGTTCAACCGCCCCGCCGGGTCGTGCGGGCTCCCGGCCTCTACGTCGCCCCCACGGCGGGAGGCGCGGCGATCGGCGCAACGATGGAGCCGGGCCGACGGGACCTCGAGCCCGACCTGCTGGAGGCGCGGAGCCGCGTCGAGGCCGGCCTGGCGCTGCTAGCCGTCCCGGGCGAGGCTGGGCAGACCCGGGTCGGGATTCGCGGCGCGGTCGCCGACGGCCTGCCGCTCGCAGGCTTTTCCGGAGAGCCCGGCCTGCACCTCGCCTTGGCGCCCCGCCGCAATGGCTGGCTGTTGGGCCCACTGATCGCCGCGATCGTGACCGATGGCGTCGAAGGCCGGCCGCCCGCCTCGGACGCCGCGGCCCTCGATCCGCTCAGGTTCAGTTCGGCGGCGGCGGGTTGAACACGATGGCGATGTTGACCCGCGACCCCACGGCCGCGCCGTCGACGGTCCGAGGGCTGATCTTGAAGTGCCGCGTCAGGCTCTGCGCCGCCCGGCCGAAGCGGTAGCCACCGGGGGTCTCGCTGGTCAGGTTGCAGTCGGTCACCCGGCCATTGGGCTGCACGAGGCAGTTCAGGGTCGCCCGACCTCCGACCTCGGCGCGCAGGGCGCGCTCCGGGTAGGCTCGCATCAACTGGTCCGCCGACGGCTGGCGCTCCCAGCGGGGACTGGTGATCACAGCGGGCGTCGGGGGTGCGGACGTGGTCGCCGTTCCTCCATCGACGGGCTCCGGCGCAGGCTTCGTCACAGTGATGGTGTTGCTGATCGATGGCGCCTCGCCCTGCACGACCGCGAGGGTCTCGGTCGCCACGGGTCGGGTCGGAACCTCGTTGAAGACCGTGTTCGGGGCCTGTGGCGGCTCCGGCATGGTGACCGGTTTCGGCGGGGGCGGCTTGGGCAGGGTCATCATCGTGACGTCGATGACCGGCGGGTCCGCCTGAAGCAGCGGTTCCATTTCGAAGCGTTGGTAATAGAGAGCCGCGCCGAGCCCGGCATGGCCCGCGGCGACGACCGCGAGCGCGATCCAGGTGGTTCGGGAGAAGCGCGGCGTCCTGCGCTCGTTGTAGTCGAAGGGGCTCACCAGTCCGGGGCCGCCCGCGGTTCTGATCATCATGGCCGTCCATCCCTGTCGTTCGCCGCCCCCGCAGCGTCCCACGGCCAAGTTTGGCGCTTTCGTTGGGGCGAGTTTGGGGCGGGCGCCGCCATGAAACCGACACCGACCGAGGGTCGTTAAGCAAAGGGTTAAGGTTCTGTGGACCACGAGAGCGGTATTAGGATTTGATTAACCACGACCCCGCAGCGTCATAGTCATGAGCATCGGACCGATTCCATCGTCTGGCGGCGTAGAGGCGGCCATCCGGCGCGCGTCGAGCGCGACGGGGGTGGATGCGGAATTCCTGATCAAGACTGCACGTCGCGAGAGCGCGATGAACCCGGCGGCGCGGGCGAGGACCTCGTCGGCGGCGGGGCTGTTCCAGTTCATTGAACAGACCTGGCTCGGCACGGTGAAGGCGCATGGGGCCAAGCACGGCTACGGCCAGTATGCGGACCTGATCCATCGGGGTTCCGACGGGCGCTGGCGGGTCGACGGCTCGGCGCGGAACGTCGTTCTGGATCTGCGTTTCGATCCGCAGGCCGCGTCGACCATGGCGGCCGAGCTGACCGCCTCCAACGCCGCCTACCTGAGGGGTCGGACCGGGCGGGAGCCGGGCGCGGGCGACCTCTATGCGGCCCACTTCCTCGGCCCCGCGGGAGCGGCCAAGCTGATGGAAGCCATGGACCGGCGTCCCGGGCAGAGCGCGGCGTCCATCTTCCCGCAGGCGGCGTCGGCCAATCGCTCGATCTTCTTTCGTGACGGCCGTCCCGCCACGGTCGCCGAAGTCCACGCCAACCTGCAGCGCAGCGCAGGCCAAGGCGCCCCGGCGGCGTCGGCCGGCGCGGTCGGTGCGGTGGACAAGGGTCAGGAACTGCCCGAGCTTTCCGAGCGCGACCAGATGCTGGCCGCGCGGCTGGACCGGCTGAAGCAGGACCAGAGCCTGCTCGCCCTGCTGCTGGGGCAGGACGGCGATGGAAAGGACGGCGGCTTCGGCGGCGCGTTCGCACCCGAAGGCAGTTCGAGCGCCTGACCGCGAATCCGGCGATGGTAAACGGCCCGTTAGGGATGACCGTTCAATGCTGAACGGCAAAGCCTGATTCAGAGCGTCCGACCATGACCGCCTACCGCGCCCGTCTCACCGAAACCGACATCCGCCGCCTGATCAAGGCTACGGACGAGGATGAGCGCGCCGCCGCCGCCCACAAGCTGTGCCGCAACATGGACAAGGCGGAACTGACGGGCGAGGAGCGCGAGGCGGCGGAGAAGATTCTGCGCATGCTGGCCCACGACGCAGCCGAACTGGTGCGGCGCGCCATGGCGGTGACCTTGAAGTCATCGGACCTGATTCCGCGCGACGTCGCGCGCCGCCTGGCGGCCGACGTGGACAGCGTGGCGCTGCCGCTGATCAATTTCTCGCCCGCCTTCGCCGATGAGGATCTTATCGAGATCGTGCAAGCGGGTTCGGCCCTGCGCCAGGTGGCTGTCGCCGGACGTCCCGTGGTCGGACGGGACGTGGCCACGGCCGTGGCCGAGTTGGGCTGTGAACAGGCGGTTCGCACCCTCGCCGCGAACGACAACGCCGACATCGCCGAGTCGGCGTTGGGCCGGTGCGTGGATCGGTTCGGCGCTTCACCCGAAGTCGTGGCCGCCATCGCCTATCGCCAGGCGCTGCCGCTGTCGGTGACCGAGCGGCTTGTCGAACTGGCCTCGGACGCCGTGCGCGAGCATCTGGTCACGCGTCATGCGGTGGCCCCCGAGACGGCCATTCGTCTGTCGGCCTTCGCCCGCGAAAGGGCGACGGTCGATCTGGTCGACCAGGCGTCGAACCAGGCTGATCTCGCCGCATTCACGGCGGGCCTCAACGCCCGCCGGGCCTTGACCGGATCGCTGCTGTTGCGAGCGCTGGCGCGAGGCCAGATGGCCTTGTTCGAATACGGCATGGCCGAGTTGGCCGGTACGCCGCATCCGCGGGCCTGGCTGATGATTCACGACGCCGGAACGCTGGGGCTGAAGGCCATCTACGACCGCGCCGGTCTGCCGCCGCGCCTGTTCCAGGCCTTCAGGGCGGGCGTCGACACCTGGCGGGCGCTCCAGGCCGAGGGGGCGGATACGGCGGGCGACGATTTCCGCCAGCAGATGCTGCAACGCTTCCTGACCCAGCGGCCGAACGCGCCGCGCGAGGACCTGGCCTATCTGATGGAGCGGCTGGACCAGGAACCGGCGCCGGTCCGCGCGACGGTCGGCGCAGCCGCGGCCTGATCCAACGGAAAACGCCCGCCGGTCGGCGGGCGCTTTGAACGGTCGGCCTGATGTTCAGCCGAGGTGGTCAGCCACGCCGGCCTCGAGGCTTTCCGCCAGGGCCCGGCCAATCGGGTGGTCATCGGTCTGGATCTGGTCCCGGACCACGGCCTTGATGGCGTCGACATGGGCGTCGATCAGGACCCGCGGCGCAGCCATCCGCTTGGCCGGGTCGTCCATCATCTTGCACAGCGATGCGGCCAGCCGGGTCACCAGCGGATACTGATAGGTGGCGCCCAGTCCCTTCAGGTCGTGGGCGCGGAAATACAGGGCCTCGGCGGTCTGGGCGTTGTAGCCTTGCTCGCGGATATCGGCCTGCGCCTTGTCGAGCTTGACGATCTCATCCTGAAGCCATTGGCCGAATTGGGAGGACATCGCCTTCAGGGCTTCTTCGGCCTTGGCGATCGCACTTGCGTCGATGCCGCCGAACGCGCCGCCGACCTTGAGCCGGAGGGTGTTGGGCGGACGGATGACCTGCGCGGAATTGCTCACGGGCGAGCTCCTGAAAACAAACCTCCCGCATCGTGACAGGGCAGACTTAAGAAGCGGTGCACGTCGTCAGGAGGCGAACTGCTCCGCCAGCACGCGCTCCTCGAACGAGCGGCCGGCGTCGAACAGCATCGTCAAGGCGATGTCGCGACGCTCCCGGACGTCGACGCGCACGACCCGGCGGACCTCGAAGCTGTCGGCCGTGGCGCTCACCGGACGCTTGTCCGGCTCCAGGATTTCGAAACAGACCCTTGCGGTGTGCGGAAGCAGGGCGCCACGCCAGCGGCGCGGGCGGAAGGCGCTGATCGGCGTCAACGCCAGCACCCGGGCGTCCAGCGGAATGATCGGTCCATGCGCTGACAGATTATAGGCCGTCGATCCCGCGGCCGTGGCCACCATACAGCCGTCGCAGGCGAGTTCCTCGAGCCGGACCCTGTCATCGACCGTGATGCGGAGTTTGGCGCTCTGCCTGGTCTGGCGCAGCAGCGACACCTCGTTGATCGCAAGGCCGCTCTGCACCGCGCCCGCCTCTGTCCAGGCCTCCATCTGCAAGGGATGGATGACGGCTCGGCCGGCGGTGGCCAGGCGCGCCGGCAGATCGCTTTCGGTGTAGTCATTCATCAGAAAGCCGACAGAGCCGCGGTTCATCCCGAATACGGGTGTGCGCCGCTGCAGGTTGGCGTGCAGGGTTTCAAGCATGAAGCCGTCGCCGCCGAGCGCGACGATGACATCGGCTGTCGCCGGATCGGCCGAGCCGTACAGTTCGATCAGGCGCTCGCGCGCCGCCGCGGCCTCGGGGCGGTCAGAGGCGGCGAAAGCGATGCGAAGCGCGGGCTGGGTCACCCGCCTACGCAAGCCGAGCGGGAAGCCGAAGTCAAACGGGCCGTACTCAGCCCTTGATCAAGGCCCGGAATGACCGTCCGGCGGAGGCGGTCGAGATGGCGCCCCGCAACCAGACCTGTTCTCCGACGTCGCCCGGAAAACCGTTGTTGAGCAAGCGTATCTCGGCCAGCAGGGCGGGATAGACCGCCCGGTCGATGCCCACCGAGGCGCAGGCGTAGAACAGGGCCTCCGGGCTTTTGGCCGCCAAGGCTTCGCGCACCTCGGCGACGCTGAACCCGCCAAGCGTGGCCAGGCCGTGGACGAACAGGCCCAGCCGGCGCTCCCGCGCCGCCCGGATCAGATAGCCGGCGCGGAGCTGGCCAGACGACTGGAGCTTGGCGACGAGGCGTCGCTCCATCTCGTCACGGTCCGGATCATTGGCCGGCACGGGCGTCATGGTCCCCGAACGGGCGTCATAGACGGATTGGGTGATCAGCGGAGCCAGCCTGGCCTCATCCACCTGGAATCGGGCGCAGATGGACTGGCGCAGGGCCGTGCCGACCCATTGGTACATCTGCTCCGCCAATTCTTCGGTCAACCGGGGATGGCGGGTGAGGGGCCCGCGAAGGGCTGCGACGCGGCGGGACTGTTCAACCAGCCGCCGAATGCCTTCCAGGCTGATCTCGGCGGTGCGGTTGGAGGCGAGGGCGGTCAGGGTCGCCGGCTCGCCCCGCTCAATGATGGCGTCGGCGACACGACCGCCCAGAAGGGGCCTGCGGGCCACTTCGATCTGATGCTCAAGGGTCGCCTCGACCAGTACGCGAAGAAGGTCGTCATCCTGCAGGATGGGGCTGGAGGCGAGGATCGGACGGGCGATCTCGATCTCGTCCAGCGCAAGGACGTTGATCAGCGCGGGCGGGGCCCAATCGGCTCTGGCCAGACGCTCGGAGAGGATTTTGCGTACGTCGCGTTCGGCCTGGCGCGCCAGGGTGAGGAAGATTTCGCCCAGGACCGGCGACAGTTCGCCGGTCGGCGGGCGCGCGTCGCACAGGGCCACGACGCCGAGCAGCAGGCGCTCGCGCGAGTCGGGGCTGGGGTTGCGCGCCAGCGCCAGCAGGTCTGGATAGGCCGGCGGCGAGGCCGGGGGAGGGGAGCGTAACTGAGCGACGGTCAAGGGCGTCTCCGGCGCGCCGGCGATTCGGCTCATAAAAGCGTAGCCGCAGGCCGCTAAGACAGGGTTAACGGAAGCTGAATCTTGACGGCGGCCTCTCCCGGCGCGAGCGTGCGCCGCCGCATACAGCCTTAAGGATATGGATCATGGCCGATGGAGCGCCCACCTCGCTGAAATCCCGCGTGTCGGAGGCCGAGTGGAACGCCCGGGTGGAACTGGCCGCGCTCTACCGTCTGGTGGCCCTGCACGGCTGGGACGACATGATCTTCACCCACATCTCGGCCCGCGTGCCGGGGCCGGAGCATCATTTTCTCATCAATCCCTACGGCTGGTATTTCGAGGAGATGACGGCGTCCTGTCTGGTCAAGGTCGATCTGGAGGGCAATGTCGTCCAGGAGACGACCAGTTTCATCAATCCGGCGGGCTTCACCATTCATTCGGCGATCCACGCCGCCCGCGAGGACGCCCATTTCGTCATCCACCTGCACACCGTCGCCGGCGTGGGCGTGGCGGCGCAGCAGGAGGGCCTGCTGCCGATCGGCCAGAACGCCTGTCTGCTGCAGCATCAGATCGCCTATCACGGCTACGAGGGCCTGGCGCTGAACCACGACGAGCGCGAGCGGCTGGTGGCGGATCTCGGCGACAAGCCGCTGATGCTGCTGCGCAACCACGGGACGCTGGCGGTCGGCCAGACGGCGGCGCAAGCCTGGATCGGGATGTATTTCCTCGAGCGCGCCTGCGCCCAGCAGGTCGCCGCACTTTCGGGCGGACGCGAGCATGTGCTGATGGCGCCCGACGCGGCCCAGGCCGAGACCCGCGAACAGGGCAAGGGCATCGGTTTCGTCTCTTCCCTGGCGTGGCCTGGGGCGCTTCGAATGCTCGATCGAAGGTCGCCGGGCTACGACGTGTGAACCGGACCAGGGGGCTGCTGATCGGACTGGCGGCGGCGGCTCTCGCCGGACCGGCGGCGGCCGGCCCCTGGACCCAGCCCAAGGGCAAGGCGCAAGTGATCGTCAAGTTCGAGGACATGCGGGCGGACCGGGGCTTCGATCCTGACGGCGCTATGGCCGACCTCCCGGCCGGGCGGCGGGACATGACCGTCGGCGTCTTCGCGGAATACGGCCTGACCGACCGTCTGACGCTGCAGTTCAAGGGCGACTGGCAGTCGGGGGAAGACGCCTTCGTCGATTTCGAGGGGCGGGGGCCGATCGAACTGGGCGTCACCTGGCAGGCGTGGCGCGACGATCAGACGGCGATCAGCCTCTATGCCGGCTACGCCCATGGCGGCGAAGGGCGCAACGCCGGCTACGCCGCCCCCGGCCAGGGCGAGCAGGACTGGGAGGTGCGGGCGTCCGTCGGCCGATCGTTCGAGGCCGGGTGGGGCCCGATCCCGCCCCGCAGCTTCGTCGACGTCCAGGGCGCGCGGCGGATGCGCCAGGGCCTGCCCGACGAGATTCGTTTCGACGCCACCGTCGGAACCCGCTTTGGCGACGACTGGATGGTGCTGGCCCAGGCCTTCGGCGGCCAGGCGGACGACGGCGGGCCCCGCTGGCTGTCGGTGGAGACCACGGTGGTGCGCGATTTCGGCGAATGGAGCGTGCAGGCCGGTTGGCGACAGACCGTCGCAGGCCGGGAAACGCCGCAGGCGGGCGGCCCGGTCATCGGCCTCTGGCGGCGCTTCTGAGAACGTCGCACAAGCCGCTTCGCCCAGCGACGGATTTCGAAACATCGACCGTTGCAGAGACTTTGGTTGCGTCGACGGCGGGAGCCGCTAAGTCGGCTCGTCCTTCCCCGGAGCCTGTCGCCGCGTGATCAAGCGCCACTTCTTCCTCGTCGCCGCCGCCGTTCTGCTCGGCCTCATGGTCGTGGCCGTGATCCTGCGCCTCGCCTTCGCGGGCGACGAAAAGGCCGGCGGACGCGGCGGGCCGGGGGGCGGCGGGGGCCGCGCCCAGGCCGTGTCGCAGGCCGTCGTCGCCCCCCGGGAGTTCACCGACGAGATTCGCGTGCTCGGGGTCGCGAGAGGCCGACGGTCGGTCAACATCACTTCTTCGACCAGCGAATTGATCACCCGTGTCCTGTTCACCGACGGCCAGAGGGTCGCCGCCGGGACGCCGCTGGTCGAACTGCAGGCGCGTGAAGAAGACGCCGAAATCATCGAGGCGCGCTCGCGCGTGGCGCAGGCCCAGCGCGAATACGACCGCTACCGCGAACTGGCGGAACGCGGCGTCGCGCCGCGCGTCACCGCCGAGAACGCCGAGAGCGCGCTTGAGGCGGCGCAGGCGGGGCTGGCCGCAGCCCAGGCGCGCCGCGGTGACCGTCTGATCCGGGCCCCGTTCGCCGGCGTGCTGGGCCTGTCGACCGTAACGGCGGGGACCCTGATCAGTCCCGGGGCGGTGATCACGACGCTGGACGACATCGGCGTGATCCGCGTCGATTTCCCGGTGCCGGAACGCTATCTCGCGGTGCTCCGGTCGGGCGTGCCGATCGTCGCCACGGCGGACGCCTTCGGCGGCGAGACCTTCGCGGGCCGCATCGCCCTGATCGATACGCGGGTGAATGAACAGACCCGCGCCGCCACGGCCCGGGCCGAAATTCCCAATCCGGGCGGTCGCATCCGGCCCGGCATGATGATGCGGGTGGCGGTGAAGCAGGGCGTGCGGCAGAGCCTCGCCGTGCCCGAGGCCGCGGTGCAGTACGAGGGCGACAGCGCCTATGTCTTCCGCATCGCGCCGGGCGAGCGCGGCCTGACGGCCCAGCGCATCGGCGTCGACGCCGGCTCCGTCGAGAACGGCTTCGTCGAAATCCTGTCCGGCGTGAACGCCGGGGACCGGGTGGTCGCCACCGGGTTGAACCGCATCCAGCCGGGGTCGCCGGTCCGGGTGGCGGGCGCGCCACCGGCGGCGGCGCGCACGGGCGCGGCCCGATGATGCTCTCCGACCTCTCGGTCCGGCGCCCCGTCTTCGCGGCGGTGGCGGCGATCGTGCTGTGCGTGATCGGGGCGGCGGCCTTCTTCTTCCTGCCGGTGCGTGAACTGCCCGACGTCGATCCGCCCATCGTCTCGGTCAACACCACCTACGCCGGGGCCTCGGCCGAGGTGATCGAGAGCCGGATCACCGAGCCGATCGAACAGCGCATCGCCGGCATCCAGGGCGTCGAGCGCATCAACTCGACCAGCCGCGACGGGCGATCGAGCGTTCGCATCGAATTCTCGCTCGACCGCGATATCGACAGCGCCGCCAACGACGTGCGCGACCGGATCTCGCGCGTGCTCGGCAACCTGCCCGACCAGGCCGATCCGCCGGAGGTGGCCAAGGCGGACACCAACAGCCAGCCGATCATGATCCTGTTCCTGCGCTCCAGCGAGATGGATCGACTGGCGCTGACGGACTACGCGGACCGCTATCTGCTCGACCGGCTGGCGACGGCGCCCGGCGTGGCCCAGGTGCAGATCTACGGCGAGCAGCGCTATTCGATGCGGGTGTGGCTGGATCCCGGCGCGCTGGCGGCGCGGGGGCTGACGGTGACGGACGTCGAATCCGCCCTGACCAGCCAGAACGTCGAACTGCCGGCCGGGGCGCTCGATTCCGGCGAGAAGAACTACACCGTCCGGGTGGCCCGGAACTACGCCTTGGCCGAGGATTTCCGGCAGTTGCCGATCGGGACCGGCGGGGCCAGTTCGACCACGGCCGGGGCGCTGCAGGGGCAGACCGCCTACGTCACCCGGCTGGGGGATATCGCGCGGGTCGAGGAGGCGCCGGAAGAGGAGCGCCGGCTGTTCCGCGGCAACGGGCTGGACCAGATCGGCCTGGCCATCACCCGGCAGGCCCAGTCGAACGACCTGGCCATCTCCGAAGGCGTGCGCGAAATGCTGGAGCAGATCCAGCCCAGCCTGCCGGACGGGACCGAACTGGTCGTCGGCTCGGACAATTCGGTGTTCACCTCGCACGCCATCGACGAGGTGTGGATCACCATCGGCATCGCCCTGGCCCTGGTCGCCTTCGTCAACTTCGTCTTTCTGGGCACGCTGAGGGCGGCGTTCATCCCGTCGATCGTGGCCCCGATCTGCCTGTTGTCGACCTTCATCATCCTCGCGCCGCTGGGTTTCTCGCTGAACCTGCTGACCCTTCTGGCCCTGGTGCTGTCCATCGGTCTGGTGGTGGACGACGCCATCGTGGTGACCGAGAACATCCAGCGCCGCATCGATCACGGAGAGCCGCCGTTGGTGGCGGCGGAGCGCGGGGCGCGGCAGGTGTTCTTCGCCGTCATCGCCACCACTGTAGTGCTGCTCTCCGTGTTCGCGCCGCTGCTGTTCCTGCCGGGTTATGTCGGGCGGCTGTTCGTCGAACTGGCGGCGACCATCGCGGCGGCCGTGGCCTTCTCGGCCTTCCTCGCGCTCAGCCTGTCGCCGATGCTGGCGTCCAGAATCCTGCGCCCGGCTTCAGGTTCGGGCTGGCTGGCGCGGCGGGTCGACCGGGCCATGGACGCGTTGAAAGACTCGTACCGCAATTCCCTGACCGCCCTGCTGGGACGGCGCGCCGCCGTCGGCGGGGTCGTGGGATTGATCCTGTTGGTCGTAGCCGGCGCGGGCGCGATGTTCCTGACCCTGCCCAGCGAGTTGGTTCCGCCCGAGGACCGGGGCCGGATCTCGGGCCGGGTGCAGGGGCCGGAGGGCGCCGGATTCGATTACACCAGGCGCATCATGCTCGGTCTCGAGCCGATTCTCGAAGAGTACCGCGCCTCCGGCGAGGTCGATAGCTACCTCATCTCCGCACCAGGATTCGGCGGCGGCAGCTTCAACTCCGGCAACGCCGTCCTGACCCTGAAGGACTGGTCGGAACGTAGCCGGTCCGCCGACGAGATCGCCCAGGAGCTGAACCAGAAGCTGCGCAGCCAGACCGACGCCCAGGTCAACGTCAGCGTGCCCGGAGCCTTCCAGCGAGGCGGCGGCAACTCCAACTCGATCGAGATGGTCCTGACGGGGGCCGAGTACGAGGACATGTTCGAATGGGTCCAGCCGATCCTGGCGGCGGCCCAGCAGAACCCCGGCTTTTCGCGACCCCGCCTCGACTACGAGCCGAATGCGCCTCGGCTGCTGGTGGATGTCGACCCACAGAAGGCCGCCGGCCTCGGCGTGTCGTCTCAGGAGATCGGCCGGACCCTGCAGGCCATGTTCGGCTCACGCCGGGCCACGACCTACATCCGCGGCGGTCAGGAGTACGATGTCATCCTGCAGACGGACCTCGAGAACCGTCGCTCGGTCGGCGATCTTGAGGCGCTGTATGTCTCGACCGGCAGCGGCCAGCTAGTGCCGCTGTCCTCTGTGGTGACGACCGAGACCTCCGGCGACACCCCGGACCGTCGCCGGCTGGATCGGCAGCGCAGCATCAGTCTGAGCGCCGATCTCAATCCAGGCACCACCCTGGCCGACGCCATGGCGTTCCTGACGGAGGAAGCGGCTAACCAGCCGACAGGGGTGGCCACTATCCAGTGGGGCGGCGCCGCGCGGGACCAGCAGGAGGCGGGCAGCGCCGTCGGCTGGGCCTTCGGCCTCGCCCTGCTGCTGGTGTTTCTGGTGCTGGCGGCCCAGTTCGAGAGCTGGATCACGCCGGCGGTGATCATGCTGACGGTGCCGCTTGCGGCGGCCGGCGGTCTGTTCGGCCTGGTGATGGCCGGGTCCAGCCTGAACATCTACAGCCAGATCGGGTTGATCATCCTGATCGGGGTGGCGGCCAAGAACGGCATCCTGATCGTCGAGTTCGCCAACCAGCTTCGCGACCAGGGCCGATCGATCCACGACGCGATCATCGAAGCGTCGACCCTGCGTCTGCGGCCGATCATCATGACCTCGATCGCCACCGCCTTCGGGGCCCTTCCGCTGGTGCTGTGGCAGGGGGCGGGGGCGGGCAGCCGTCAGACCATCGGGGTAGTCATCTTCGCCGGGGCCATGTTCGCGACCCTGCTGACCCTGTTCGTGGTGCCGGTGATCTATGGCGTGCTGGCGCGCTTCACCAAGTCGCCCGAGTACACCGCCCGCAAGATTGAGGAGTGGGAGGCCCAGGAGGGGGCGGCGAACGACGCCGTGCCGGCCGCCGCCGAATAGCGTCAGGCCGGCGGCGTGTAGCCGGTCTCGACCTTGAGGAAGGCGATCACGTCGCGGCGGTCCTCGGCGTCGGGAATGCCGGCGAAGCTCATCTTGGTGCCCTTGAGATAGGTGCGCGGGTTCTCCAGCCAGTGATCCAGCCGCTCGGCGTTCCAGGTGAAGTCCGCCGCCTTGACCACGGCCGAATAGTTGTAACCGGGATGACCGCCCGCCTCGCGCCCGAAGACGCCGTACAGGTTGGGACCAGTCATGTTCGGGCCGCCCTCGGTGAGAGTGTGGCACGAGCGGCAGCGGGCGAAGACGCGGCGGCCGTTGTCGAGGTTGGCGGCATTGTAGGGAGGCGGCAGAGCTGCGAGCAGTACCGCCTTCTCGGCCGGCGTCGGCTCCGGGCGCGCTGGCGCGGCGGCGGTGCTGTTGCTGTCTCCGCTCTGGCCGCAGGATGCGAGGCCCAGGCTGGCGAGAGCGATCAGAACGGAACGGTTCATGGGACCTCCATGCGCCCAGTGATACCTCAACCCGACCTGACGACAACGGGCTGCGACGCTTGGACAGGGTGGACGGATCGCTGTCGCACCTGATAATCACTGTCAATCTGGCGCATCGGTCGCGCCGTTGCGTGAGCGTCATGTCCGACACCATCAGACTCAGCCAGGCCCGGCGCGGCGATCGGGGCATCATCGTCCAGGTTGGCGATAACCGCCATCACGACGAACATGCGCTGGAACTCGAGCGCCGGCTGCTTGAGCTGGGCTTCGTCGAGGGCGCGCGCGTCGAGTTATTGCACGAAGGGCTGCTGGGCCGTGATCCGATCGCCATGAAGGTCGACGACATGCGCGTGGCGCTGCGCCGGCACGAGGCTGCCGGCCTGACCGTTCGCATGGAGCCGGCGTCTGTCGCGGCGACCGTGCCCGCCGCCGCCGAGCGGATGCCGGCCTGATGGATATGGCGGTTCGGAGCGCGCGGGTCGCGCTCGTCGGCAATCCCAACAGCGGGAAGACGGCGCTGTTCAACGCCCTGACCGGGGCGCACCAGAAGGTGGCGAACTACGCGGGCGTGACGGTCGAGCGCAAGGAAGGGCTGATCCGCGCCGGCGACGGGCGAACCCTGTCGGTGCTGGATCTGCCCGGCACCTATTCGCTGCGCGCCCGCAGCCCCGATGAGGAAGTGACGCGGGACGCCGTTCTGGGTCGGCTGGCCGGCGAGACGCCGCCGGACGTCATCGTCTGCGTCGCCGACGCCACCAACCTGCGGCTGGTGCTGCGGCTGGTGCTGGAGCTGAAGGCTGTCGGGCGGCCCATGGTGTTGGCCTTGAACATGTACGACATCGCCCAGCGTCAGGGATTGCGGATCGATCTGGAGCGGCTGCAGGCCGAGCTGGGCATTCCCGTCATTCCGACGACCGCCACCCGCCGGACGGGCATTGAGGAACTGGTCGCGGCGATCGACGCGGCGGCGGCGGGCCTGCCTCAAGACGTCGGAATGGCCTGGACGCCGCCGGACGCCGCCGCCCTGCGCGGCGCGGCGCGCGAGGCCGAGCGGATCATGAAGGCCTGCGTTCAGCCGCCCGAACGGCCCGATACGCTGACGGGCCGGATCGACTCGGTTCTGCTGCATCCGGTCGGCGGCCTGATCATCCTGCTGGCCCTGCTGTTCGTGATGTTCCAGGCGGTGTTCACCTGGGCCACGCCCCTGATGGACGGCATCGAGGCCAGCCTGGGCTTGCTCGGAACGTGGATCGCGACGGCCATTCCCGATGGTATCTGGCAGAGCCTGATCGTCGACGGCCTGATCTCGGGGGTGGGGAGCGTGCTGGTCTTCCTGCCGCAAATCCTGATCCTGTTCCTGTTCATCATCATGCTCGAGGACTTCGGCTACATGGCCCGGGCGGCCTTTCTGATGGACCGGATCATGGGCGGGGCGGGGTTGCACGGGCGAGCCTTCATCCCCCTGCTGTCCAGCTTCGCCTGCGCCATTCCCGGGGTGATGGCGGCGCGGGTGATCGATTCCAAGCGGGACCGGCTGACCACCATCATGGTCGCGCCGCTGATGACCTGTTCGGCGCGCATACCGGTCTACACCCTGATCATCGCCGCATTCATTCCGAACGAGACGGTCTGGGGCTTCGCCAACATGCAGGGGCTGGTGATGTTCGGCCTTTACGCGGCGGGCATCCTCAGCGCGCTGGCGGTGTCGTTCGTGATCCGGCGCATCTTCTGGCGGGGCGCGGTCGAGCCGTTCATGATGGAGCTGCCGGCCTACAAGACGCCGGACCTGCGCAGCGTGCTGTTCAATCTGTGGCTCCGGGCGCGGATCTTCCTCGAGCGGGCCGGGCGGATCATCCTGCCGCTGATGGTGCTGGTC
>DASRXE010000222.1:0-2107 GCA_035654315.1 Brevundimonas sp. | reverse complement strand
TGCCGTTGGCGATGGCGGCGTAGGGGCTGTCGATCTTCTCGGCGGCGGCCTTCTCCTGCTCGAGTTTCTGCGCGGCCGCGCCCTGCTGCATGAACAGGATGCCGACGACGAGCACGATGATCAGCACCAGGCCGATCCAGAGCCACTTGTTCTTGAGGAAGCGGGGCATTGTCAGAAGTCCTTGAGGATCGGTCTAGTGCGAGCCGAGAGTGGCGTCGGGATCGGGGGTGCGGCGCTGGTCGTCGAGGATGCGGCCGTCCTCGATGTGGATGACCCGGTCCGCCCAGGCTTCGAGGCGCGGGTCGTGGGTCACGCAGACGACGGCGGCGCCGTGCTCGGTGGCGGCGCGGCGCAGCAGGCGGATGACGACCTGGCCGTTCTCGCCGTCGAGGGCCGAGGTCGGTTCGTCGGCGAACAGCAGGGCCGGGTTCTTGGCCAGGGCGCGGGCGATGGCGATGCGTTGCTTCTCGCCGCCGGACAGGGAGTCGGGCTTCTGGTTCAGGCGGGCGCCGAGACCGACCTCTTCCAGCGCGGCGACGGCGCGGCGGCGGGCCTCGTCCTTGGCCACGCCCTGGTATTTCAGCACGGTCATGACTTGCTGGGTCGCGGTCAGGGCCGGGAACAGGTTGAAGCCCTGGAAGATGAAGCCGCAATTATCGAGGCGGAACTTGTCGATCCGGCCGGAGGAGTGGTCCCACAGATCGTCCACCTCGAGGGCGTCGACCCGGCCCTCCTCGGGCTTGAGCAGGCCGGACAGGGCGGCGACGAGGGTGGACTTGCCCGAGCCGGACGGGCCCATGACCATGGTCATTTCGCCGTGGCGCGCGTCGAAGTCGACGCCCTTGAGCACCTCGATGAAGGTGCGGCCGGTCTTGAAGCGCTTGACCAGCCCCTTGGCCTCGATGGCGGAGGTCCCGGCCTGGCCGTGGGTGACGGTGTTCGGGTTCATCGCAGCAGATCCGCCGGCTGGCTCTTCTTGAGGACGCCCAGCGACAGGAAGCCGGAGGCGAGGGCGATGACCAGCAGCATGACGCACACGCCGGCGACCATCGGGATCGGGAAGGCCATGGTCAGGCCGCCCAGCTGGGCGAGAAACGACACGCCCCAGGTCAGCAGGCCGGCGGCGAAGATGCCGGCGACGCCGACCCAGAAGCTGAGCTCCATGACGATGGCGCGGAGCGAGCCCATCGAGACGCCGAGGGCGCGCAGGGAGGCGAATTCCTTGATGTTGGCCATGATGGCCCCGCGCAGGGTCTGCCAGGTGATGGCCACGCCGATCAGGATGCCGAGGAACAGCGAAAAGCCGAGCATGATGACGATGAAGCTTTCCTTGAACATCGCCGCCTGGTTGGCGTCGCCGAGTTCGGCGCGGGTCCAGGCCTTGAACTGGCCCCGGGACTGGGCGTTGAGCTGGGCCACGACACGATCCGCATCCGCGCCCGGCTTGATCCCGACCATGAGGGGGCCGACGCGGTCGCCGGTGCTGGCCTCGCCCAGCATGCGCAGGGTGTCGCGCGACATGACCACGCCGGCCTGCATCATGTTGGGATAGCCGCGGGTGACCGCGACCACGCGCACGGTCTTGCCGTTGTAGATGGCCTTGTCGCCCAGTTTGACGCCGAGACGGCCGAGAGCGGTTTCGTCGACGGCGACGCCGAACGGCTGGCGCAGGGCCTCGACCAGCGCGGGGGAGTAGTCGGTCGGAACCGTCACCGCGCCGGGGACGGCGTCGATGATCGAGACCTGGACGAACTCGGTCTTGCGCGGCGCGTCGCCCTCGACGACGTTCTGCCAGCGGCCGCCGGAGCCATCGAGATCGGCCACGGCGACGATGTCGGGATGGCTCTGCACCACCGGCATGATCCGCCGGGGCACGCCGGAGGGGCCGCCGTTGAACAGGCCGGTCGCGCCGGGGGCCAACACCATGACGTCGGCGCGGGCGCGGTCGATGGTGGCGGTGAAGGCCTTGCCGATGCCCATGAACATGCCGACCTGGGCGAGCACCAGCAGACCCGAAAAGGCGAGCGCCACGATCGCCGCCATGTAGCGGCGCCACTCATAGAGCAGGGTGGAAAGTGCAAGCGACATGGAAGAGATCGGCCCCCGG
>DASRXE010000221.1:0-3619 GCA_035654315.1 Brevundimonas sp. | reverse complement strand
CTTCCTCGACTGGCCCTTCTTCGACGACCGCCACCGCGCCTTCGCCGCCGATCTGGAGGCGTGGGCTGACAAGACCGCCGCCATCGGCCTGCACGGCGACCAGGATCTCGACGGCGATTGCCGCACCATCCTGAAGGCGCTGGTCGACGGCGGCTGGCTGCGCAACGCCGTCCCCGACGCCGCCGGCAAGCTCGACGTGCGCACCCTCTGCCTGACCCGCGAGACCCTCGCCCGGCGCTCGGGGCTCGCCGACTTCGTCTTCGCCATGCAGGGCCTCGGCTCCGGCCCGATCAGCCTGTTCGGCACGGATGACCAGAAGGCCCGCTGGCTGCCCGGCGTGGCCGCCGGCGAGACCATCGTCGCCTTCGCCCTGTCCGAGCCCGAGGCCGGCTCGGACGTCGCCGCCCTGTCCACCACCGCCCGCCGCGACGACGACCGCTGGGTCCTCGACGGAACCAAGACCTTCATCTCCAATGGGGGCCTCGCCGACCGCTACACCGTCTTCGCCCGCACCGGCGAAGGCGGCGCCAAGGGCATCAGCGCCTTCGTCGTCGACGCCGACACGCCCGGCTTCGAGATCGTCGAGCGCATCCCCCTGATGGCCCCCCACCCGCTGGCCACGATCCGGTTCAACAACTGCCGCCTCGACGCCGACCGCCTCCTCGGCCAGCCCGGCGACGGCTTCCGCATCGCCATGGCCACGCTCGACGTGTTCCGCTCCACCGTCGCCGCCGCCGCCCTCAGCTTCTCGCGCCGCGCCTTCGACGAGGCGACCGCCCGCGCCACGACCCGCAACCTGTTCGGCGCCCCGATGAGCGACCTGCAGCTGGTGCAGGCTTCGCTGGCCGAGATGGCCCTGAAGATCGACGCCTCGGCCCTGCTGATCTACCGCGCCGCCTGGCTCAAGGACCGGGGCGCGCCGCGCGTCACCCGCGAGGCCGCCATGGCCAAGCTCTACGCCACCGACGAGGCCCAGGCGGTGATCGACGCGGCGGTCCAGCTGTTCGGCGGCCTCGGCGTGGTCTCGGGCAATCCCGTCGAACGGCTCTATCGCGAGATCCGCGCCCTGCGCATCTATGAGGGGGCCTCGGAGGTGCAGAAGATCGTCATCGCCCGGCAGGCCCTGGGCGCGATGCAGGGAGGCCGCTGATGGTGGAGAGCGCGCACGTCGACCGGTTCGTCCTCAACCATCTGCCGCCGCCCGAGCAGCAGCCGCAGTTCGTCTTCGACCGGCCCGAGCTGCAGTACCCGCCCCGACTCAACGCCGGCGTCGAACTGCTCCGCCGCGCCGTGGAAGCCGCCGGCCCCGACGGCCGCGCCTTGATCGACTTCGACCACGAGTTCAGCTGGAAGCGCGTCGACCTGATCTCCAGCCGGATGGCGAAGGTGCTGGTCGAGCAGATGGGCATCGTCCCCGGCAATCGCGTCCTGCTGCACGGCCCGAACAGTTCGTGGACCGTGCTGGCATGGTTCGCCATCCTCAAGGCGGGCGGCGTGGTCTGCGCCACCATGCCGATGCTGCGCGCCACCGAACTGGTCACCGTCATCGACAAGGCCCGGATCAGTCACGCACTGGTCTACGCCTCCCTCGCCGAAGCCGTGGAAGAAGCCCGGAGCGCCACCGCCTCCCTGACGCAGGTCATGACCTCGACCGACCTGCAGAAGGCCGCCCAGGCCCTGCCGCCCGGAACCGGTTTCGAGGCTGTCGACACGGCCGCCGACGACCCGGCCCTGATCGCCTTCACCTCGGGCACCACCGGTCAGCCCAAAGGCTGCGTCCACTTCCATCGCGACATCCTGGCCATGGCGGACACCTTCGCCCGCAACACGCTGGACCTCGCGCCCGGCGACACCGTCGTCGGCACCCCGCCGATCGCCTTTACCTTCGGCCTTGGCGGCCTGGTGGTCTTCCCCGCCGCCGCCGGCGCCGCCACCGCCTTCGCCCCGCGTCCCGGCTTCGACGCCCTCGCCGAGACCATCGCGCGCTGCAAGGCCACCGCCATCTTCACCGCTCCCACCGGCTACCGCGCCCTGCTCAAGCTGGCGGACCAGCACGACCTGTCGTCGCTGCGCACCTGCGTCTCAGCCGGCGAGACCCTCCCCGCCGCCACCTCCGACGCCTGGCATCAGGCCACCGGCGTGCGCATCATCGACGGCATCGGCTCGACGGAGATGATCCACATCTTCATCTCCGCCAGCGGCGACCACATCCGCCCCGGCTCCACCGGGAGGGCGGTCCCCGGCTATGAGGCCCGCATCATCAACGCCGACGGCCAGCCCCTGCCCCCCGGCGAGACCGGCCGCCTCGCCGTGCGCGGTCCAACCGGCTGCCGCTATCTCGACGACCCGCGCCAGTCCGCCTACGTCCGGGACGGTTGGAACCTGACCGGCGACGTCTACCGGCTGGATGAGGACGGCTATTTCTGGTTCGTCGCCCGCGCTGACGACATGATCATCTCGTCCGGCTACAATATCGGCGCGCCCGAGGTGGAGAACGCCCTGCTGCGTCACCCCGCCGTCGCCGAGGCCGCCGTCATCGGCGTGCCCGACGAGGAGCGCGGCCAGATCGTCAAGGCCTTCGTCGTCCTCAGTCCCGGCCATGCCCCATCCGACGCGGTCCGCTGCGAACTGCAGGATCACGTGAAGGCGGTCATCGCCCCCTACAAATACCCCCGCGCCCTCGACTTCGTGGACGCCCTGCCCAAGACCCAGACCGGCAAGCTGCAGCGCTTCCGCCTCAAGGCCGACGCATGAGCGGCCAGACCTTCACCACCACCCGCCGCGTGCGCTTCGCCGACTGCGACGCCGCTGGCATCGTCTTCTTCCCGCGCTATTTCGAGATGCTGAACGGCGTCGTCGAGGACTGGTTCGCCGGCCCCCTCGGCGCCTCCTTCCGCGAGCTTCACCTCGACCGCGGCGTCAGCGTCCCCACCGCCGCCGTCGAGGCCCGCTTCATCGCCCCCTCGCGGCTCGAGGACGACCTGACCTTCGCCCTCGCCGTCACGAAACTGGGCGGCGCCTCCTGCGGCCTGCGCCACCGCATCACTTCCGGCGATCAGCTGCGCTTCCAGGCGACCCAGACCATCGTCCACGTCGGCCGCTCCCTGAAGCCCGAACCGTGGCCCGATCCCTTGCGCGTGCGCATCGCCCCCTTCCTGGAGGTCCAGCCATGAACCGCGTCCTGCTGCCGGAAGGCTGGCCCCGGCCCAAGGGCTACTCGAACGGCATGGCGGCCACAGGCGAGCTGGTCTTCGTCGCCGGCCAGATCGGCTGGGACACGACCGGCGCCTTCCCCGACGGCTTCGCCGCGCAGTTCCGCCAGACCATCGACAACACCCTCGCCGTCCTCACCGAGGCGGACGCCGGGCCCGAACACATCGTCCGCATGACCTGGTACATCGTCGACAAGGCCGAATACCTCGCCGCCCTGCGCGACATCGGCGCCGTCTGGCGCGAGCGCATCGGTCCCCACTATCCGGCCATGGCCGTGGTCGAGGTCAAGGGTCTGATCGAGGACGCCGCCCGCATCGAGATCGAGACAACCGCCGTCATCCCCGCCGCCTGACCGCTTGATCCCGCCGCCCCGCTCGGTCAGGGTCGCGCGCCATTAGCCGGACCA
>DASRXE010000220.1:0-3251 GCA_035654315.1 Brevundimonas sp. | reverse complement strand
CCGCCGGACTGTCGTTCAGCGCCCGGGACGCAGTGGAGATCGATACGCCCGCCAGCTTGGCCAGATCCTCGAGGCGGGTGTTGCGGCGGCTCACGTTTGGTTTCCTGCTGATAGCCCGGCTGCAAAATTTGCTGCAAACCTTGCTCGTTCTGCGCCGCACCGGCGGCGTCTGGCAAGACCCTTTGCGTGGAGTAGGTCCCGATGCTGAACCGCCGTACGTTGATCACCACCGGCGCCGCCGTGGCCGCCGTGTCGACCCCCGCCGTCGCGCAGGAGGTCGCCGCCACCGGACCGCAACCCGGTTCCGCGACCGTCGCCTCGCCCGAGGGGGTGCTCTCGGTCGAGGTCACCGCCGACAAGGACGGCTTTGTCTCTTACGCGGTCAGCCGGCTGGGCCGCCCGGTCATCGCGCCGTCCCGAATGGGCTTCCTGCTCACCGACGCGAAGAAGCTGGAGCGCGCCTTCGGCATCCTCGACCAGACCGTCACCAGCCACGACGACACCTGGGAGCAGCCGTGGGGAGAGCGGAGGTTCATTCGCAACCGCTACAACGAACTCCGTCTCCAGCTGCAGGAACGCTGGGGAGACGGCCGGCGCATGGACGTGGTCTTCCGCGTCTACGATGACGGCCTGGGCTTCCGCTACGAGGTCCCGGAGCAGGAGACCCTCGAGACCGTCAACATCGGCGCCGAACTGACGGAGTTCACCGTCGCCGATCCGGGCACGGCCTGGTGGCTGCCCGCCTTCGAGTACAATCGCGCTGAATACCTCTACAACAAGACCCCGATCTCGTCGGTCGGCGTCAGCCAGACCCCGCTGACCATGCGGCTCAAGGACGGCCTTCACGTCTCGATCCACGAGGCGGCCCTGATCGACTATTCGGGTATGAACCTGCGCCGGGTCGAGGGCGGCAAATTCCGCGCCATGCTGACGCCGGGCCTGACCAGCGCCGCGGTCGTGCGCGAGGCCCCCTTCCATACGCCGTGGCGCACGCTGCAGATTTCCGACCGCGCCGGCGGCCTCGTCGAATCCAGCCTGATCCTGAACCTCAACGAGCCCAACAAGCTGGGCGACGTCAGCTGGTTCAAGCCGATGAAATACGTCGGCATCTGGTGGGACATGCACCTCGACACGCGCAGCTGGAACTCGGGCCCCAAACACGGCGCCACCACCGAATACACGATGCGTCACATCGACTTCGCCGCCGAGCACGGCTTCGGCGGGGTGCTGGTCGAGGGCTGGAACGTCGGCTGGGACGGCGAGTGGTTCGGCACCGGTTGGAACTACAGCTTCACCCAGCCCTACCCCGATTTCGACATCGAGCGCGTCGCCGCCCATGCCCGCGCCAGGGGCGTGGAGATCGTCGGCCACCACGAGACCGGCGGCAACGCCTTCTTCTACGAGCAGCAGCTCGACGCCGCCTTCGCCCAGATGCAGCGCTTCGGCTGGCATTCGGTGAAGACCGGCTATGTCGCCGACGCCGGCGGCGCCCGCGTGGCCGACGGCAGGGGCGGCTCGGCCCTGGCGTGGCACGAGGGCCAGCACATGGCCCGCCACCACCTGCACGTCGTGGAGACGGCGGCGAAATACCAGGTCGCGGTCAACGCCCACGAGCCGATCAAGGACACCGGCCTGCGCCGGACGTATCCGAACACCATCAGCCGCGAGGGCGCGCGCGGCATGGAATACGCCGCCTGGGGCCAGCCGGCGAATCCGCCCGAGCACGAGACCAACCTGGTCTTCACCCGTCTGCTGGCCGGGCCGATGGACTACACGCCCGGCATCTTCGGCATGCAGACCCGCGTGCCCGAGGGTGTCGCCACCACCTGGGCCAAGCAGCTGGCCCTCTATGTGACCATCTACAGCCCCATCCAGATGGCCGCCGACCTGCTGGAAAACTACGAGAAGAACCCCGAGCCCTTCCAGTTCATCAAGGACGTCGCCGTCGACTGGGAGGACACCCGGGTGCTGAACGGCGAGGTCGGCGACTTCGTCACCATCGCCCGCAAGGATCGCCACTCCGACGAATGGTTCCTCGGCGCCATCACCGACGAGACTCCGCGCGTCCTGACCGCCCCGCTCGGCTTCCTCGACTCCGGCCGCCGCTACCGCGCCGAGATCTACGCTGACGCCGCGGGCGCGAACTACACCATCAACCGCGAGGCCATCGACATCTCCACGCGCGAGGTGACCTCGGCCGACATCCTGACCCTGCGCCTCGCCCCCGGCGGCGGCCAGGCCATCCGCTTCGTTCCGCTGGGAAGGGCCCGTCGTTGACGACCAGCGCCCCTGACGCCCACGCCGCCCTCGCCACCGCCCGCCCCCGCCTCAGCGGCTGGGCGATCTGGAACATGTGCGTCGGCTTCTTCGGCATCCAGATCGGCTTCGGCCTGCAGAACGCCAACACCAGCCGCATCTTCCAGACCCTCGGCGCCGAGGTCGACAGCCTCGCCATCCTGTGGATCGCCGCGCCGCTGACCGGCCTGCTGGTCCAGCCCATCGTCGGCCATTTCAGCGACCGCACATGGACCCGGCTCGGCAGGCGGCGGCCCTACTTCCTCGTCGGCGCCATCCTCACGACGCTGGCCTTGGTGGTCATGCCGCATTCGCCCTGGCTGTGGATGGCGGCCTCCATGCTCTGGATCATGGACGCCTCGATCAACATCACCATGGAGCCGTTCCGCGCCTTCGTCGGCGACAACCTGCCGGAGGAGCAGCGCACCACCGGCTATGCGATGCAGAGCTTCTTCATCGGCGCCGGCGCGGTGTTCGCCTCGTGCCTGCCGTGGATGCTGACCGAGTGGTTCGACGTCGCCTCGACCGCGCCCGAGGGCGTGGTGCCGATGGCGGTGCGCATCTCTTTCTACGTCGGCGCCGCGGCCCTGCTCGCCGCCGTTCTCTGGACCGTCTTCACCACACGCGAATACAGCCCCGAGCAGATCGAGGCCTTCGAGTCCGCCCGCGACGCCGGCCATGCCCCGGTCGCCGTCCGCGCGCGCAACGCCTGGTACGCGGGCGGGGTGGTCTGGGCCTTTGCCGGCGCGCTCGGCGTCGCCGCGGTGGCGGCCCTGGGCCTGCAGAAGGAGCTCTACGTCCTCGCCGGCTTCATTCTCGCCTTCGGTCTGATGCAGATGGTCGTCGGCGCCCTCGCCGCCGCCGGTCGCTCCAACGCCCTGACCGAAATCATGGCCGACATTTTCGCCATGCCGAAGACCATGCAGGGGCTGGCCGTGGTCCAGTTCTTCAGCTGG
>DASRXE010000219.1:0-5676 GCA_035654315.1 Brevundimonas sp. | reverse complement strand
CTGAACGGCGTGTCCTCCAGTCCGCCCCAGCCGCTCATCGTGGCGTAGGCGCGGCCATAGAAGCCCGATGCGTCGTCCTCGAAATAGCCGATGGGGATCGGGAACATCATTCCCGCGCCCGGCGTGTATCCGCAGCCGATGTCGAGTTTCTCGGGCCGCGCTGTCGGGGCGGGATAGGTCTGCAGGGCGGCGGCGAGGACAAGGGCTGTGATCATCATGGCTGGATGCTAGTCTGCAGGCCTTCGTCCCGGCAAGCAGGAGTCAGATATGGAAGGCCGCAGTCATCTGGGCATTGGCATCGCCCTCGGCGTCGCCATCGGCGCCGCCCTAGGCATCGCCACGGACGACCTGGCGTTGTGGATGGGCGTCGGCATCGCTATCGGCCTCGCGCTTGGTCTGGCGATGGACGAGCGCAGCAAGCGCCGCAAGAACGGCTCCAAAGACGGCTCCATGGCCTCCGACGACCGCGACACCGACAGCGGCGGCGACTGACGCCTCGCTGAACTCAGGCCCGGGCTACGGTCTCCGGGGTGGCCAGCACGGCGCGCTGCATCAGCGCCGAGGCGCCCCATTCGCGGGCGGTCTCCATGGCTTCGGCCAGCATCAGCCCGACGGCGCGCGGCTCGGTCGCGGTCAGCCGCCCCTTGGCGAGGGCCATGTGCGCCATGCCGATCTGGTCGGCGGCCCAGTCGAGCGGCTCGGTCCGGGTCGCATCCATCAGCCGGCGCCGGACGATCGCCTCCAGGCTGGTCAGGGCCTCGACGTCGTCCATGGCCTCGGCCAGCCTCGCCTCGGCGGCCAGCCGGCGCTCGCGGGCCAAGGCCCCGAGGATCAGGCCGGGTTCGCGGGTCAGGGCCTCGGCCTCGGCCAGCAGCAGCAGCGGCGTCTCGGCCTCGCCCAGCGCGATCCGCACCGCCACCCAGTCCAGCGGGCTGTGGTCGGGGGTGAACTGATCGATGGCGGCGTCGAACAGCGCCTGCCCCTGGACCTTCGCCGCCGCGTTTCCGGCCAGGTCGGCCAGCGCCATCAGTCCCGCGCCGGCCAGCGACAGCGCCCGCGCCCGGGTCAGCGGGCGGTAGTCGGGCGAAGCGCTTTCGACGAGGACGCGCAGATCGCGTCCGGCCTGATCCAGCAGACGGCCGTCGCGCCGGGCCACGCCGGCCTCCAGCGCCAGCGCCGCCCGGTCCAGCCGCAGTTCGTCGCCCGCCGTGGGCGGCAGGGCGCGCGCACCGTGCAGGGCCGCGTCGAGCAGGGCCGCCGCGTCGAGCAGCGCCCCGGGCTGACCTGACAGGCGGGCGCGCCGGGCGCACAGCCGCGCGTGCAGAGCCGCCGCCGCCGCCCGGGTCGAGGGCCGTTCGGCGGTCAGGGACTGGGCGTCCGCCAGAGCCGCCGTCAAGGTGGCCGGGCCGCCGAACAGGTCGAAACGCAACAGATGGATTTCGCCGGATTCGATCGCGGCGGCGGCGGTCTGGTCGGGCGTGGTCGTGTGCCGGGCCGCGTCAGACGCGCATTTCGTCGCCTGCTCCAGGCTCTCGCGCCGACCGCTGCGGCGGGCGTGCTCGCGCCACAGCGCCGCCGCCCGCATCCAGCTGTCGAACGGGCGGGGGCAGGACACGCGGCCGGCGTCCACCGCCTCGCGACGCGCCTCGGCCTCGACGAGGTCCACGCCGATCAACTCCAGCCAGCCGAGGTCATCGCTCTCGCGCGCCTTGTCGAACAGCTTCCTCAGGTCCCGGCCGAATTCGAACATGGGGTGACCCGCGCTCCGTCCCGCTTCGGGACTGACAGCCGTCCCTCTCGCTGTCTTTGCAAACGCAACGCCGCGCCGGAGGTTCGACTGCGCCGTATGCGCCTTTTTGGCGGACCGGCGAGCCCGTCAGGCGCGGCCGCCCTCATCCTTCAGCCACGCCAGAAACCGCCGCGTCGGCGCCCCCGCCTCGCCCCGGCGGTGAAAGGCCGCGAACACGGCGTCGTCGCGGACGAAGCCGTGCGGCGCGGCCAGTCGTCCGGCCGCGAGGTCGGCCTCGACCAGAGGTCGCTGCGCCACGGCCGCCCCCAGTCCGGCCGCCGCCGCCTCGATCATGGTCTGCTGATGGTCGAACTCGATGGGACCGCCGGCGGGGGCGGCGCGCCCGGTCAGGGCCGTCCAGCTGATCCAGGCCGACGGATGCGAACGCGAGATCAACCGGACATCCGGCGCGCCGCCGGGCGCCGTGACCACGCCGATCGCATTGTGCATGAACGGCGTCGCCTGCAGTCCCTCTGGACAGGCCGTCTCCGCCGCCAGCATGCGGATGGCCACATCGGCGCCGCCGAGGGTGCGGTCCAGCGCCGCGTAGGACTCGGTCAGCTCCACGACCACGCCCGGCGCGGCGGCGGCGAAGTCGGGCAGGCGCGGGATCAGCCAGCGCGCCGCCAGCGTCGACAGGCAGGACACCCGCACACGCCGTCCGGCCCGCCCGCGCCCGGCCACCGCCTGTTCCAGCGCAGCGAAGGCCGGCGCGATCTCGCGCCACAGCCGCTCCGCCTCGGCGGTGGGGCGGCGGGCGTTGCGCGGCCCCTCGAACAGGGCGTGGCCGAGGCTCTGCTGCAAGAGGCCGATCTGACGGCTGATCGCGCCGTGGGTGACGCCCAGTCGTTCGGCCGCCCGGCCCATGCCGCCCAGTCGCATGGTCGCCTCGAAAGCCTGAAGCGCCTTCAGCGGCAGGGCGGGCGTGGATGGCTTCATGTGCGAAAAACTCACGAACAGCGTCCGATAAGTCGTTAGCGCCGGCGCGGCAAGACGGGCATCAGCCGGTCCATGATCCCGCATCTGAGCCGCGCCCACCTGACCGCCCTCGCCGTCGCCCTGTTCGTCACCCTGCTGTGGTCGTCGTCCTGGGTGCTGATCAAATGGGGGCTGGCCGATATCGCGCCCCTGCCGTTCGCCGGCCTGCGCTACGCGCTGGCGGCGCTGCTGCTGTCGCCGATCATCCTGACCGCCGCCAACCGCCGGCGGCTGGCCGAATGCGGCCGCAAGCGCTGGGCCCTGCTGATCGGCTTCGGCCTGCTGCAGTACGCCGTGACCCAGGCCTGCCAGTTCGTCGCCCTGTCCTACCTGCCGGCGACGACGCTCAGCCTGATGCTGGCCTTCACCCCGGCGCTGGTCGCCCTGCTCGGCGGCGTCCTGCTGGGCGAGCATGTCGGCTGGCGCGAGATGGCGGGAGTCGCCGTCTTCCTCGGCGGCGCGGCCCTGTATTTCCTGTCCAGGGCCCTGCCGGCCGGGGCCGCCATCGGCCTGGTCATCGGCGCCACGGGCGTGTTGGCCAACGCCGGCCAGAGCCTGCTCGGCCGCAAGGTCAATCGCGACATCGGCCTGCCGCCGTCGCTGATCACCGCAGTCAGCATGGCCGCGGGGGCCGCCGCCCTTCTGACCACCGGCGTCGCCGTCCAGGGCTGGCCCGTGATCAGCCCGCGCGGCTGGATGATCGTCGGCTGGCTCGCCGTCGCCAATACGGCCCTGGCCTTCTGGCTGTGGAACCGCGCCCAGGCGGTTCTCAGCGCCCTGGAGTCCAGCCTGATCAACAACACCATGCTGATCCAGATCGCCGTACTGGCGGTGCTGTTCCTCGGCGAGCGGCTGACCGTGACGCAGATCGCGGGCCTGGCTCTGGCCGGGACGGGCGTGCTGTTTGTTCAGCTGGCGCGCATGCGGCCCGTCGCGGCCGACCACGCCGTTTCCGCAACCATTGGTTCGCGAGAGCCGTTAACTCTACCCAAGGGCGCCTGGGAGAAAGACGATTCCCGTTCGGCACAGGATCGATGAGAGGGCCAGACGGGTGGTCCTGACGATGGGCGAGGATGTCACCGGCGCCCAGACGACCCGGCACATCCTCCAGCTGACGACCCGCCGACCTGAACTGAAGGGCTGGGACTGGATCCATGACATCCGCCACAGCAGCGGCGAGGCCGGCAATCCCGACGTCGTCGAGGTGGCGCGCGCCTTCGCCGACAGCCCGCCCGGGCCGACCTGGACGGTCTTTGTCACCGGGGACCGGAATTTCTACCTGTGGTGCAAGGTGATGGACGCGCAGTTTCGCGGCCGCGTCCACCTGACCGCCCTGACCCTCTATGAGGCCGAGGAACAGCTCAACGCCCTGCGAGCCCTGAACGGACCTAGCCGCGCTCCTTCGTCTTCGTGAAGGCCACGTTCGGGAAACGCTCCATCACATAGCCGGTCTCCCAGCTCGACTTGGCGAGGAACACCGGGTCGTCGTCGATGTCGCGGGCCATCTGGCCGCGGTACTTGCCCATGAAGTCTTCCAGATCGGCCTTGCTCCCGCCGATCCAGCGCGCCTCGGCGAAGGGCGACGGCTCGAAGATGACCTCCAGCCCGTATTCCTCGCCCAGCCGGTCGGCCATCACCTCGAACTGCAGCTGGCCGACGGCGCCGACGATGAAGTCGCTGCCCATCTCGGGCCGGAAGAGCTGCGTCACGCCTTCCTCGGCTAGGCCGTCCAGCGCCTTCTTCAGGTGTTTGGCCTTGAGCGGGTCCTTGACCCGCACGCGCTGCAGGATTTCGGGTGCGAAATTCGGCAGGCCGGCGAAGCGGATCAGCCCGCTCTCCGACAGGCTGTCGCCGACGCGCAGCACGCCGTGGTTGGGAATGCCGATGACGTCGCCGGCGTAGGCGTCTTCCGCCAGTTCGCGGTCGCTGGCGAAGAACATGATCGGCGCGTTGACCGACAGCTGCTTGCCGGTGTTCTGCACCTTCAGCTTCATCCCCCGGCGGAACTGACCCGAGGCCATGCGGAACATGGCGATGCGGTCCCGGTGGTTGGGGTCCATGTTCGCCTGCACCTTGAACACGAAGCCGGTGACCTCGGCGGCGCCGGGCTCGACGGCCAGATCGACCGGGGCGGGGGCGTTGCGGGTCTCGGGCGGAGCCTCCTTGCGGGCCTTCATCACCTTGGGCGCCGGGGCCCATTCGCCGATGGCCTTCAGCAGCTCGTCGATGCCGAAGTGGCGCAGGGCCGAACCCCACAGCACCGGCGTCATATGACCCTCCAGGAATGACTGTCGGTCGAACGCCGGATAGCCGCCCTCGACCAGCTCCTGCGCCTCGATCAGGGCTTCGTGCTCGCCTTCCTCGAAATAGCGGCCGGCCTCGGACAGGGGCAGGGCCTCCGGGTGGGGCACGTCCTCGTTCGAACCCGCCGGCTTCTTCGCATAGGGCTGGAACATGCCCGTGCCCATCTCGACCATGCCGCGCAGGCGGTTGCCGCTCTCGGCCGGCCACCAGATCGGAGCGGGGTCCAGCTGCAGGCGGCTGGCGATCTCATCCAGCAGGGCCATCGGGTCCTGGGCTTCGCGGTCCAGCTTGTTGATGAAGGTGATGATCGGAATGTCGCGCAGGCGGCACACCTCGAACAGCTTCAGCGTCTGCGGCTCGATGCCCTTGGCGGCGTCCAGCACCATGATGGCGCAGTCGGCGGCGGTCAGGGTGCGGTAGGTGTCTTCCGAGAAGTCCTCGTGGCCCGGCGTGTCCAGCAGGTTGAACATCTTTCCGTCGCGCTCGAACGTCATCACAGACGCCGAGACCGAGATGCCGCGCTCCTTCTCGATCTTCATCCAGTCGGACTGGGTGCGCCGGTTCTCGCCCCGGGCCCGCACGGCGCCGGCCGCACGGATGGCCCC
>DASRXE010000218.1:0-2581 GCA_035654315.1 Brevundimonas sp. | reverse complement strand
CCACGACACGGTGGTCACCGCCTTCACCCACAGCCTGGCCGCCAACGTCGAGAACCTGGACCTCTCCGGCCGCCTGGCCGCCGATGGCGTGGGCAACGCCCTGGACAACCATCTCGCCGGCAACACCGCGGCCAACACCCTCACGGGCGGAGCGGGCGCGGACACCCTGGCCGGCGGCGCCGGGGCCGACACCTTCGTCTTCACCGCCCTTGGCGATTCCTCCGTGGCCAACAGCGACCGCATCACCGACTTCAATGCGGCCGAGGACGCCATCGATCTTCGCCAGATCGACGCCAACGCCGCGCTCGCCGGAGACCAGGCCTTCATGCTCGCCGGCGCCTTCAGCGGCCAGGCCGGGCAGGCGGTCCTGACCTACGATCCGGCCAGCGCCTCCACCTCGCTGGCCCTGGACGTCAACGGCGACGCCCTCGCCGACTTCCAGCTGCAGATCAATGGACAGATCTCCGGATCGACCGGCTTCTTCCTCTAGGGAGAGCATAGAAGCCTTCTTCTCGAAGTAACGGAGCTGTCTCGTCTGAAGACAGGTCTCTCGAACTCTACGATCTTCGATCAGGCGAACGAGCAAAAGGTCGCAGCAGCAAACGGTCGCATCTTGCTTTTAGCCTGTCCGCGCTAACGTCGCCGCAGTCGGTGGCGGAAGCGCGGAGGGCCAAAACCCTCCCCTTCCAATGGGCGTCCAGCCAGGCCCGCGGTCCAACCCGCGGCTCTGATGCGACGCGCGTTTTCAAGGGGCGCGTAAGTTGGCCTTCTACAAGTACGACGGCAGCCTGGCTGCCGTGACCACCTCGCCTGTGCGCAATTATTACGGCACGGCGGAGCTGGACAACCTCTTCGGCGGCTCCGAGGCCGAGGGGCTGTGGGGCGGCGACAGCGACGTCATGACCGGCGGCGCCGGCGACGACACCTACCACATCAAGTCCAGCGGCGATGTGGCCGTCGAATACGCCGAAAGCGGCATCGACCGCATCGAGGCCTGGCGCAACATCTCCCTGTCCAAGACCCCCTTCATCGAGAACCTGAAGGTCAGCGGCGACGACCGCTACGGGGCGGGCAACGCGCTCGACAACATCATCGAAGGTCGCGACGGGCGCCAGCAGCTCTACGGCGGCCTTGGCCAGGACGTGCTCAGCGGCGGCGTCGGGGCGGATGTCTTCATCGTCTACAAGGGCGAGGGCAACGACGTCATCCAGGACTTCAACCCGCTCGAAGACAGCATCCGCCTGAAGGCGGGGTTCGCCACCTTCGATGAAATGAAGGCGCGGCTCAGCCAGGTCGGCGCGGACGTGAAGATCGACCTCGGCGGCGGCGACGGCCTTATTCTTCGCAACACCCAGGTCAGCGAGCTTGCCGCCGGTCATTTTCAGCTGCAGTTCGACCCCGCCTCGCTCGGCGCGCTGACCTTCTCCGACGAGTTCGCCAGCCCGCTGTCGTTCTGGGACGCGGCGCATGCGCCGGGCGGTACGTGGCGGGCGGACTTCGGCTACCAGGGCTCGAACGGCCTTGGCAGCTACACGCTGCCGGGCAATGGCGAACTGCAGACCTACACCTCGCCCTACTTCCGCGACCACGATGGCGATTTCGCCGAGAGCCCGTTCGTCGTCAACGCGGACGGCACGCTCTCGATCTGGGCCAAGCCGTCCACGAATCCGGAAATCTTCGGCTACGGCTACACGTCGGGGGCTCTGACGACGAAGCAGAGCTTTTCGCAGCTCCACGGCTACTTCGAGATTCGCGCCGACGTTCCCGAGGCGCGCGGCGCCTGGCCGGCCTTCTGGCTCGTGCCCAACGACGGCTCCTGGCCGCCCGAGCTCGACGTCATGGAGACGCTGAGCAAGGACCCCCACCAGGCCTGGACCAGCGCCCATACCGCCGCGGGCGGATCGCACACCTCGACCGGAGCGGCCAACTATGTGCCGGAAACGGGCGATGGCATGCACACCTACGGCGCGCTTTGGACGCCGACCGAGCTCGTCTACTACATCGACGGCGTCGAGGTGTTCAGGACGGCCACCCCGGCCGACATGACCAAGCCGATGCACATGATCGTCAACATGGCGGTCGGCGGCTGGGGCGGGGACGTCGCCCCCGGCGCGCTGCCCGCTGAGTTCAAGATCGATTACGTGCGGGCCTACGCCCTACCGACGCTGGTCACCACGGCCGCGACGCGGGCGGCGATAGAGGGCACCGCGGCGGGCGAGGTGCTGACGGGGGCCTCGAGCGACGACTTCCTCTACGGCTTTGGCGGCAACGACCAGCTCGATGGGCTGGGCGGCGCCGACGCCATGGCCGGCGGCGTGGGCAACGACACCTACATCGTCGACAACGCCGGCGATGTCCTCACCGAGCTACGCGGCGAGGGGATCGACACCGTCTTCAGCAGCATCAGCTTCACGCTGGGAGACAACGTCGAGCGCCTGGCGCTGTCGGGCTCGGGCGCCATCGACGGCGTGGGCAACGAGCTCAACAACCGCCTGAACGGCAACGCCGCGGCCAATGTGCTGACCGCCGGCGCGGGCAACGACATCCTCGATGGTGAGGGCGGAGCCGACACCATGCGCGG
>DASRXE010000217.1:0-8842 GCA_035654315.1 Brevundimonas sp. | reverse complement strand
CGGCCAGCTGGCCAACCTGCCGCGCGGCGCCCAGCTGACGGTCGAGCGGCGCGGCCAGCGCGGCATCCTGCTGGTCCGCTAGCCCTCGTCGCGCCTGGGCCCGGTCAGCGACCAGACGTGGCCGAACGGGTCGCGCAGCTTGGCGTGGCGGCCGTAGAACTCGTCCACCGGCTCGCGGATCGTCGCCGCCCCCTCGGCCCGCGCCCGCGCCAGCCAGGCGTCGACGTCGTCGACCGCCAGCGCCACCGTGACCGTCGTCCCGCCCAGGCTGTCGGGGGCCAGGGCGCCGACCGTCTCGATCATCTCCGGAAACTCGTCGGCGACATAGATCGCGCCGCCGTTGGCCAGGGTCAGCATGGCATGGCCCAGCCGTCCGTCCTCCATGTCGTAGCGATCGACCTCGCGCGCCCCGAACGCCCGTACATACCAGTCCAGGGCGCGATGGCCGTTGCCCACCATCAGGTAGGGGGTGACCGGCGGATCGGGCGGGACATAGGTCATCTCAGGTCGCCTTGACGGGGCCCCCGATCGACCAGCTGTGGCCGAACGGATCGCGCAGCTGGCCGTAGCGGTCGCCCCAGAACTGGTCGGCGAGCGGGAACACCGGCACCGCGCCGGCCAGCAGGGCGCGGTTCCACCATTCGTCGGCGTCGTCGACCTGCAGGTGCAGAGTCACGCCCTTGGGCGCGATGTCCTGCTCGCCGCCGTATTCGGGAAACTCGTCGTTGAGCAGCACGCTGCCGCCGTTGATGCGCAGATGAGCGTGCATCAGCCGCTCGCCGTCCTCGGCCAGATGACGGATCAGCTCCTCGGCCCCGAAGGCCTTGGTGTAGAACTCGATCGCCGCCTGTCCGCCGCGCGAGGGGATGGTCAGGTGCGGTGCGACGCCTGTGGTCGGCCCCTGGGCGTTGTGGTCTTCGGCCATGGCGCGATCTCCTGTGGTTCACCCGAGTATCTCCCTTCCCCCTTGATGGGGGAAGGGCCGGGGATGGGGGTGACAGCCTGTCAGGATGAAGCGCGGGCGGTTCCGTCTGCTCCAACCGCCTTCACCCCCATCCCAACCCTTCCCCCATCAAGGGGGAAGGGCTTATCTGCACTTGCATGACCGACCTGTTCGAAGCCTCCGGCATCCACCCGCCCGACGCGCCCATGGCCGACCGCCTGCGGCCGCGCACCCTCGAGGAGGTGGTGGGCCAGGATCATCTGCTCGGCCAGGGCGGGCCGATCCGCCGCATGATCGAGGCGGGACGGCTCGGTTCGATGATCCTGTGGGGCCCGCCGGGCACCGGTAAGACCACCATCGCCCGGCTGCTGGCCCAGGCCGCGGGCTATCAGTTCCAGCAGATCAGCGCCGTCTTCTCCGGCGTCGCCGACCTCAAGAAGGCGTTCGAGGCGGCGCGCATGCGGCGCGCCGCCGGCCAGTCGACCCTGCTGTTCGTCGATGAAATCCACCGCTTCAACCGCGCGCAGCAGGACGGCTTCCTGCCGTTCGTGGAGGAGGGGATCGTCACCCTCGTCGGGGCCACGACCGAGAACCCGTCGTTCGAACTGAACGGCGCCCTGCTGTCCCGTACCCAGGTCTATGTGCTGAAACGGCTCGACGACGCGGCGCTCGATCAACTATTGATCCGGGCCGAGGCGCAGGAGGGCAAGACCCTGCCGCTGACGCCAGAAGCGCGTCAGGCGATGCTCGCCCTGGCCGACGGCGACGGCCGTTATCTGCTGACCATGTCCGAGGTGCTGTTCGACCTGACCGCGACGGAGCCGCTCGATGTCCAGGCCCTCGCCGGCATGTTGCAGAAGCGCGCGCCTGCCTACGACAAAAGTCGAGAAGAACACTACAACCTCATATCCGCACTGCATAAATCCGTTCGCGGCTCCGACCCGGACGCCGCTCTATACTGGCTGGCGCGGATGCTGAACGGCGGCGAGGACCCGCTCTATCTGGCGCGCCGCATCGTGCGCATGGCGGTCGAGGACATCGGCGAGGCCGACCCCCTGTCCATCCTCGTCGCCAATGCGGCGAAGGATACGTACGACTTCCTCGGCTCCCCTGAAGGCGAACTGGCCCTGGCCCAGGCGGTGGTCCACCTCGCCACTGCGCCGAAGTCGGTCGCGGTCTATGAGGCCTTCAAGGCGGCGAAGCGGGCGGCGGCCGAGACCGGCTCGCTGATGCCCCCGGCCCACATCCGCAACGCCCCGACAAAGCTGATGAAGTCGCTCGGCTACGGCAAGGGCTACCAGTACGATCCGTCGACACCTGAGGGATTCTCCGGCGCAAACTTCTTCCCCGACGACATGGAGCGCCGCGTCTTCTACCAGCCGAAAGGCGAGGGCCATGAGGCCAAGGTCAGGGAACGGCTCGACCGCTGGGCGGCGCTGCGGGCGCAGATGCAGTCCGGCGGGGAGCTCATGGGGTAACCGTTGCCGTAACGCGGATTTCGGATCATCCTTCCGCTCTCGGATAATCCTTGGGAGGGGACGATGACCGACACCGTGAAGATGACCACCTCGACGCCGTGGCACCTGTGGGCCGTGGGGCTGATCGGGCTGCTGTGGAACGGCTACGGCGGCTACGACTATGTGATGACCCAGACCAACAACGCCGCCTACCTGGCGCAGTTCACGCCCGAACAGCGGGCCTATTTCGATGGCTTCCCGATGTGGATGGAGGCCGTCTGGGCCGTCGGCGTCTGGGGCGCCGTACTCGGTTCCGTGCTGCTGCTGATGCGCAGCAAATGGGCCTTCCACGCCTTCGTCGCCTCGCTGATCGGCTTCGCCGCCAGCGTCGTCTACGGCCAGATGTCGGGGGGCGCCGCCCTGATGGGCACGACCGGCGTGGTGTTCAGCGCCGCCATCTTCCTGCTCGGCCTCGGCTTCGTCATGTACAGCCGCATGATGACCCGTAAGGGGGTGCTGCGATGAGCGCCGGGAGCATCGGCGGCGCCCGCACGCCGTGGCACCTGTGGGTGGTCGGGGTCGTCGCCATTCTGTGGAACGGCTTCGGCTGTCTCGACTTCACCATGACCCAGCTGCAGGGCGACGCATGGCTGACCAGCATGGGCCTGACCCAGGCGCAGATGGACTATTTCCACGCCATGCCGGCCTGGACACATGCCGTCTGGGCCGTCGGCGTCTGGGGCGGGGCGCTCGGCGGCCTGTTGTTGCTGCTGCGTCGTAACTGGGCGCTGCCGGTTTTCGTGGTCTCGTTCCTCGGCTGGCTGGTCGGGGCTGTCTACGCCTTCGGCCTGTCCAACGGCATGGAGACCATGGGCTCGATGTGGCCAATGCAGATCGTCATCGGCGCCGCCTGCGTCTTCTTCATCTGGTACGCCTGGACCATGTCGAAGAAGGGCGTTCTGCGCTGACGCCGTGAAGGGCTGACGGGGGAGGGCGGTTCGCGTAAGCACGCGCGGTGACCGCCCGCTCCCCCGTATCCCTCTCCGGCGAAGAGATCGCCGCCGTCCGTTCGTGGGTGGTCCACGAGGACCCGCACATCCTCGTCCTCAACAAGCCCGCCGGCCTGTCCAGCCAGGGCGGACGGATCAAGGCGCACACGCTGGACGACCTGCTGTGGGCCTTCATGCGCTCCAACGGCAAGCGGCCCGAACTGGTGCACCGGCTGGACCGCGACACTTCCGGCGTCATCCTCGCGGCGAAGACCAAGCCCGCCGCCGGCTTCCTCGGCAAGGCGCTGCAGATGCGGCGGTTCCGCAAGACTTACCTGGCCCTCGTCGCCGCCACGCCTGAGCCTCCGGCGGGGAACATCGACGCGCCGCTGGTGCGTCAGGAGATCGGCCGCGAAAGCTATATGCGGGTCTGCGCCTTCGACGCCCCGGGCGCACAGGGTTCGCAGAGCCGCTACCGCACCCTGTCCGCCTCCGAGGACGGCGCCCTGGTCGAGCTGGAGCCGCTGACCGGGCGGATGCACCAGTTGCGCGTGCACATGGCCCACATCGGCCGGCCGCTCGTGGGCGATCCCCGCTATGGCGGCGCCCTGACCTTCGCGGGCCGCGCCGCGCCGCGCCTGATGCTGCACGCCGCCAGGCTGACCTTCCCGCATCCCGAAGGCGGCGAGCTGACCGTCGAGGCGCCGCCGCCGGCTGATTTCGAGGAGCTCAGAGTCGCGGCGGGGCTCTGATCTGAATACGGAACGAACAGGGTTTGTAGCGCGCTTTTTCTGCAGACCGCCCGGAGCTTCGCGATGAACCGTCTGACCCTGCCCATGATCGCCGCCGCCGGCCTGGCCCTGTCGGCCTGCGCCAGCCTCGCCCCCTACGGCCCGCAGATGGGTCCCGGCGGGCAGGGCTATGTCGAACAGAGGATCGAATCCAACCGCTTCCGCGTCACCTACAACGGCGTCGGCGCACCCGGTCCCGTGGCCGACTACGCCCTGCTGCGCGCCGCCCAGCTGACCACGGCCCAGGGCTACGACTGGTTCGAGGTGGTCCAGCGCTGGACCGACGGCCGCCCCGACAGCGCCGGCGGCCTGCGCCCCAGCGTCTCCATCGGGGCGGGTTCCAGCAGCTATGGCGGCCGCTACGGCCGCTATCGCAGCTCTGGCGTCGGCGTGGGCGTGGGCCTGAACTTCAGCGGCCCGGCGCCGACCTCGACCACGCTGGAGGTGGTGATGGGGGACGGCGAGCGTCCCGACCGGCCGAACGCCTATGACGCAATCAGCGTGCAGGACAGCTTGGGCGGCTGACGGTCCCGCAGAAGGGAAAACACCGTTGTTCGAAACCGGCTCTCCCGCTACGGTAGCTACGGGTTGGTTACAGGGAGAGGGCCATGATCCGGAAATTTTTGGCTGGCGCGAGCATTTGCGCGGCCAGCGTCATGCTCACCGGAGCCGCTGCGCCGGTGGCGGAGTGGTGGGTTGCGGGCGCGCCAGTGAGCGGCAACCCCGTCGGATGCGCCTTCTATAACGAGACCGCGATTCCGCTCCGGCTCACGACCTACCGGTTCCACGTGCCGGGTCGGACCCCTTATGTGTTCGTTTGCAACACGAACTGCGTCGTGGCGCCGGGCCAGCAGCGGATCATGGTCAGCCCGATTCCGAACTCGGCCAACTTCGTCTTCACCTGCGACGGCTTGGTCAGGGACTACTAGAGCGAAATCGGTTGAGTTGGACGCAGTCCAACTCGGCTCAGATTTCGCTCTAGCATCGATTCTGGACCATTTTCTGGATTCAGGTCGAATCGACCTGAAGCAAAAATGGTCTAGGCCGAAGTCTGTCGTCCATTGGCGGGGACGGGGTGTCTCTCACACACCCCTTCACCGCCCCCCGCGCGTCAGCGCCCGGTACTCGACCAGCCGCTCCTTGTCGCGCCGCACCTGGTCGGCGACGGCGTTGTCCACGTCCAGCGAGGCGTAGCGGACCCAGTTTTCGATGCCGAGCTTGTCCTGCACCGCCGAGGTCGGCGTCTGCCAGCGGAAGTAGGACAGCAGGCCAGCCACCGCTGACAGCGCGATCGCCAGCGCCTGCAGGCCGCGGAAGGCGACCTCGTGCCCCGCCGGGGCCGACTGCACGGCGATCACCGCCGCCCCCGCCAGGAACACCGCCGGCGTCAGCAGCCGGGCCAGCCAGCGCATCCAGTAACGTTCGCGCCGCACCCGCCACAGCTCCATCTGGACGTACTTCTCGAGGTATTCCATGCGTGCGCCCAGCCACATGGTCAGCCGGGTCAGGTACATGGCGCGCTGGCCCCAGGCCTTGCCGTCCTGCTGGTAGCGGGTCTCGGCCTGGTCGGCCATGGCGCGGCCGCTGGTGAACAGGTTCTGCAGCTCCCGCGTCCTCTGCACGATCTCGCGCGACAGCTGGTAGGAATCGTTCTCCAGCCGGAAGCGGTACTGGATGAACAGGATCTGCTGCACGCCCCAGTAGAGGCCCAGCGCGACCAGCATGGCCCCCGCCGCCAGCGCGGCGCCGGCCGCGTCGGTGCCCGTCCAGCGGCTGAACCACGTCGGTCCCAGCACCGCCAGCACCCCGAACGCCGCCATGGCCAGCGCCTGGTTCATCCGCTTGACCAGCACATGCACCCGCAGCGCGTCGAACACCCGGCGGCCATAGGCGTAGACGTCGGATCGCAGGTCCGAATCGACCGGGAACCGCTCCTCGATCTGGCGGGCGAACAGGACGTGGAAGCGGTCGGGCTTTCCCTCCGTCTCCCAGAAGGGAAAGATGTCCAGCGGCTGATTGAAATACTCGTCGATGTGCGCCGAGACCCGGTCGATCGCCTCCGGGTCCTCGGAGAAATACTCGCTGTCCTGAATCGGGTTCAGGATGCCTTCGGGGTTGCGCAGCGGTCCCGTGCGTCGTGGCGGCGTGGCCGAGGGGATGGCGCGGTCGGGCAGGTCGGAGGCCCCCGGCGGCGGCGCATTGGTCGGCGCGTCGATGCCGCCGCGCAGCCGGGCGTCAAAGCCCAGGCCGCCGTGGCCGCCGTCGAGCGGTGCGGCGGGGGCGTGGCCATGGGGGGCGTGCCCGGCCGGGGTGTGGCTGTGGTCGTCGTGCGACATGGCGCTTTCGGCGGTCCTTCGTTCGATGCCCCGGCAGTATGGCAGATCGCGCCGCCGGACCGACGGCCTTCCCTCAAGACGCGAAGCGGCGCCGTCGCGGTCAGGTATCGACGTTAACCGGGCCGCCCGGCAAGTGAAGTTTCGGTCAGAACGGCCAGCGCGCCATCGCCGCCGCGAACGCCAGCAGCGGGATCAGCAGCAAAGCCTCGAGCCCCACCCACAGCCGCGCCCGTTTCAACTCATCGGCTGGGGGCGTGAAACCTGCGTCGCCCGCCGCCGCCTTGCGCCAGCGGAAGAACAGCCGCGTCGGCAGGATGGAGATCAGGCCGATGGCCGCGAACAGGCCGATCTTGGCCCAGAAGTAGGGGTTAGCCTCATAGAAGGTCCAGCCCTTGCCACCCCAGACGACACGGATGATGCCGATCAGCAGCACCAGCCCGGCGACGCGCCCGAACCGCGCGTCCAGCTTCACCAGCCGCATTGGATCGAGGCTCGGCGCCCGAAGCATCGCCCCCTCCATCGCCAGGGTGGCGACGAGGCTGAACACGGCGACGTGGTGGAGAATGGCGAGAAACAGGTCCAGCATGCGCGCCTCCTTCGTTTTGCCGTCGAGTCCAGTATAAGCCCCGCATCATGACCCGTCTTCTCATCGTCGCGGCCGGAGGGGCGCTCGGAGCCGTCGCCCGCTATGGCGTCGGCGCATGGGCACTGCGCCTGTTTCCGGCCGCGACCTGGCCATTGGGCACGCTGGCGGTGAACGTCGTCGGCGGCCTGCTGATGGGCCTGCTGACCGGCTGGCTGGCCTTCCGGGGCGGGCTGCACAGCGAGTCCATCCGCCTGTTCGCCGCCGTCGGCCTGCTCGGCGGCTTCACCACCTTTTCGGCCTTCTCACTGGAGTCGGCGCTGATGATCGAGCGCCGCCAATTCGCCATGGCCGCGGGCTATGTCGCCATCTCGGTGGTCCTGTCGATCACCGCCCTGTTCGTCGGCCTGATGGTCGCCCGCCGCGCCTTCGGAGCCGCCCTTTGACTGACGAGACCGCCGACAAGCCCGACGCTCCGAAGCGCGAGGTCCAGACCATCTATGTCGGCGAGGCCGAGGACGGCATCCGGCTGGACCGCTGGTTCCGCCGGCGCTGGCCCCACCTGTCCAACATCCAGGTGCAGAAGATGGCCCGCAGCGGCCAGATCCGCGTCGACGGCGCCCGCATCAAGCCCGAGGGCCGCCTGACCGCCGGCGCCGCCGTGCGCGTGCCGCCGATCCCCGACGACACCTCGCGCCAGGCCGGCGACGCCCACACGCTCAGCCCGCAGGATATCAAATTCGCCAAATCCCTCGTGCTCTACGAAGACGACATGGTCATCGCCATCAACAAGCCCCACGGGCTGGCGGTGCAGGGCGGCACCAAGACCAGCCGCCACGTCGACCGGCTGCTGTCGGCCTGGGGGGAGGGGATGGACCGGCCGCGCCTCGTCCATCGCCTCGACCGCGACACCTCCGGCGTCCTGCTGCTCGGCAAGGGCCCCGAGGCGGCCAAGCGGCTGGCCGGGGCCTTCGCCCGGCGTCAGGCGAAGAAGACCTACTGGGCCATCGTCATCGGCAACCCCAAGCCCGCCGCCGGCCAGATCGACATGCCGCTGAAGAAGACCGGCATCAACGACTTCGAGATGATGCGGCCAGCCGACCGCAAGGACCCGCGCGCGGAACCCGCCGAGACCGCCTTCGCCACCATCTCCCGCGCCGCCCATCGCGCCGCCTGGATGGCCCTGCGCCCCTTCACCGGCCGCACCCACCAGCTGCGCGCCCACATGGCCGGCATCGGCCACCCCATCCTCGGCGACCCGAAATACGGCGACGACAAATCGCGCGAGCTGTCCGGCGTGTTGAAGCTCCAGCTGCACGCCCGAAGCATCGAACTCGAACACCCCCGCGGCGGCCTGCTCAAGGTCACGGCCCCGCTGTCGCCCGAGATGAAGGCCGGCTTCGCTCATTTCGGCTTCGAGGAGGCCGAAGGGAACGAGAGCGATCCGTTCGAAGGGGTGAGGCGGCAGCGATGATATTCCTCCCCCACAGGGGGAGGGGGACCGCGAAGCGGTGGAGGGGGCCTGCCCCGCACACCGGCTCCCGGACCAGCCCCCTCCACCATCGTTCCGATGGTCCCCCTCCCCCGATGGGGGAGGAATGGTGACCCGCCCCCTCGCCGTCTTCGACATCGACGGCACCCTTGTCGACAGCCGCGCCTCCATCCATCGCGCCGCCTGCGAGGCGGCGCGCGACATCGGCCTGCCCGAGCCCGATTACGACCGCGTCCGCCAGATCGTCGGCC
>DASRXE010000216.1:0-7631 GCA_035654315.1 Brevundimonas sp. | reverse complement strand
CGCCGACGATCTGGGGGATCGTGAGGATCGCGGCGGCCGCCGCGGCTGGAGCGCCCGCCCCGTCGCCGAGGACTATTCCGGCGCCTGGAAACACATCGAGACGACCAACACCGGTCACCGCCGCGAATGCACCCTGCGCCTGACGACCAATGAATCGTTCGGCGCGCTCGGGGCCTCGACCAGCGGCTGTTTCGGCGACCTGATGTTCGTCTCCACCTGGCGGCTCGAGGACGGCCGGGTGGCCCTCTACAAGGCCGGCGGCGCCACGGTCGCGATCCTGCGCGGCGGCCCCTCGCGCCTCAGCGGCCGCACCGAGGCGGGAACGGAGGTGACCCTGTATCGCTGATCAGAGGGGCGCCGGCGCGCCCGAACGGGCCTCAACCAGCCCGGGACCGCGTCCCGGGCGATCGCCCCAGAAAAATGGTCGGAGTGATAGGATTCGAACCTACGACCCCTGCGTCCCGAACGCAGTGCTCTACCAGACTGAGCCACACTCCGACTTGAGGAGCGGGCTTATAACGAGGGGGTTCGGGCCCCGCAAGCGGGAAACGCCGCGCCGCGAAATAGTCTGGAATCCGCGTCTTGCATCGCCCGCGGCCTTGTCGTATCTCGCACGCCTTCCGGCGCTACAGCTCCGGAAACGCCGGACCTGCTGGGGAATGGTGTAATGGTAACACTCCGGTTTTTGGTACCGTCATTCTAGGTTCGAGTCCTAGTTCCCCAGCCACCGCCCCTCACCGCATTCGAACGTCTTCGCCCCTCCGGAGCGGGCGCGCTTTACACCGGGTCTTACAGTCGGCCGTCTGTCCGGGGTCTCCCAGAGGCGCGACCATGCCCATTTTCCCGGCGGCGCCTGCACGCGTAAGCCGCTGCAGTTGCGCGAACCGAGCTCCGCGATAGAGGCCGGCTCCCCGTGGTCGGCCACATCGGCCGGGCGGCGACCCTGATGACCCGGCCGGGCGGGGTCAGCCGCACCGCACCAGACGCCGGCGTCGAAGCCTTCCGCGACCACGTCCCCGAAGGCGTCGCCGGTCACCACCTCCACCGTGAGGGCGGGATAGCGGCGCGCCAGCTCCAGGAGGCTCGGGGTCGTGGCTCGTTCACCGACATTGAGACGACGTTCGGGGGTTGGATCGTTGCCCTGCGACAAGCCTGGCCCGAAACCGTCGTCAGGGAGGTTGCAGATGAAAGGCGCAGCAGGCACGAGGTCGATTTTCCTGAAGCCGGAAACGCCCTGGACACCAGCGGCCACGAACGGGCCGCCGAGCCGGCACTCGATTTCCGGCGGCAAGGCTTCAGCTCGGTGGATGCCTATCGGCCGGGGGCGCGGCGCCAACCAAACGTCAGGCGGGTGCGGCGCCCGGCGAACCTGAGCGCGCCATCCACCTCGCGCCGCCCGTGTTGAAAGGTCCCGCTCAGTGCGCCTGCAGCGTGTCCAGCGGCAACCGGATGCGCACCCCGACGCCGGCTTCCGGCGCTGTCTCGATGGTCATGGACCCGCCCAGATGCTCCACCAGCCCCTGCACCAGCGCCAGCCCTTCTCCGGGCTCCAGCGCCTGGGCCCCGATCCCCGAATCGCGCACGACCAGGCTGACGCCGCCTACCGCGCGCGAAAAGGCCACCGCGATTGATCCGCGACGCCCCTCCGGAAAGGCGTGCCGGCAGGCGTTGGAGATCAGCTCGTGGGTGATGATGGCCAGCGGCAGCAGATGGCTGTCCGGCAGCAGCGCCGACTGGCCGCGCACATCCAGCCGCACCGGCCGACCCTCGCAAGCGCGGGTCCAGAAGGCTGAGACATCCTCAAGATAGCCGCCGAAGTCCAGCGGCCCCGACGTGGTCATTCGCCGGCTGATCAGTTCCATGGCCGCGGCCACGTCGCTCAGCCACGTCAGATGACGCACGCTCTCCGGATCCGTGACGCTACGCAGGCGAATTCCGACGAGCGTCTGCAGCAGTTGGTAGCCGCCCAGCAGCCGGCGCTGAAGTTCGACGATGCCCTCTCCGGCGGCCGTGGCCATCGTTCCCCAACCCCTGAAAACCCCAAGAATTCTTACTCCACACAGAACCAAATAGCCAATGAGGCGTTTGTCCGTCCGCTATCGGACACAGCAATGGTAAACGCGTCTGGTTAGCGTGTCGGGGGAACACCAGTGTCCGAGCCGCCAGACCTGCGGGTCATGATCGTAGAAGACCAGGCTTTGCTGGCGATGGAGCTCGAACTGGTGCTGGGCGAGTCCGGCTGCGACGTGGTCGGCTGCGCCATGGATCAGGCCAGCGCATTCACCATAGCGGACCGTGAACGGCCGGACCTGGCCCTGATCGACATCAACCTTCTCGACGGCATGACCGGTCCGCGCATCGCCCAGCGTCTGGTCGCCGACTACCAAACGGCGGTGGTCTTCCTGACCGCCAACCCGGAACAGATCCCTGAGGGATTCTCCGGCGCCCTCGGCGCGGTGTCCAAGCCGTTCGATGAGCAGACCATCCGCGCCGTCGTCGATTTCGCGCGCCAGTTCATCCACCATCGCACGGTGGGCGAGCCGCCCCGCCGCTTCCGGCTCGCCCCCTGGCTGACAACGCCGCCGGACGATATCGCGCCACACTGACCGTAGTCGGCGCGGCGTTATCCGCCTCAATCGATCTTCAGCCGCACGAACACCATGCCGCCGTCCGGGTCGCCGCCATAAGCCGGCTCCAGCGCCTCGGGGACGCGGTTCAGGCTGTACAGCGCCCCGATCCCAAAGCGGACGTGTTCCGCCAGCCGCCAGTCATGGATCGCCCCGATGGAGGCCTTCGAGACGGTGTAAAGGTCGCCGTGTCCGCCGCCCGGGGCCGGCAATAGCTCGTCGGTCTCAATCCGCTCCGCCCGCGCGAACAGGGTCCAGCGATCGTCCGGGCTGATCGCCGTTTCCAGCAACCACGCGTCCTTCGACTCGCCGTGATCGTTGGTCTTGCGTCCCCACGCCAGCGTCGACGACCACCGGCCCTCGGCCCCAAGCCGCCGCGCATGGATCGCGCTGGCCGACCATTTGGTCTCGTCCTCGTCCGGCTCCAACTGCTCGGGCGCGGTGACGTCGGCGTAAGAGGCCTGCAGCGACCATTCCGGCGCGGGGTTCCACGAGGCCCGCACCGCCCAGCTGTCCAGCTCCGGCCGCTCGATGTCGTAGCGGTCCTGGTCCGGTTCGCGCCCCCGGAACGACGACGCCTCCAGCTTGAACGCGTCGTGCACCCAGCCCAGCGTCGCCACGCCGAAGACGATGTGCGTCGAGTCCAGCCAGTGGTGGGTGATCGGCGCCTCGGGGCTGTCCATGGCGCTCATGCGGTGCATGAAGGCAGGCGGCCCGAAGGCCGGCTCGCCGGGCAGGCCGATATAGGCGAAGACGCTGTCCGTGTCGGTCAGCCGCCTCGCATAACTGGCGGACAGCTCCATCACCAGCTCGTGCGGATGCTGCCGGTCGATCAGCGGCGTGGCCCCGTCCGCTGTCTCTCCGGCCGCCAGCAGCAGGGGGAAGCCGTCTTTGCCCATAAGGGGCTCGGGGCTGAGCATGGCGCGGAAGTTCAGGGTCGAGCCGTCGGCGAAGTCGCGCCGCGCCGACCCCATGAGCATGCCGCCGACGAAGGTCTTCTCGCCTCCGCGCGGACCGTTCTGCCAGTCATGGGTCAGGTTCAGCAGGGCGTGGCCCATGAAGGACCAGTCGCCGCGCATGACATGGATGCCGCCGTGCTCTGACAGGTCCGGTTGCCAGCTGGTGCCGGAGGCGTCGCGCGTCATGGGCCAGGGACCCAGAGGGCTGGTCATGGCGTGGTCCTCTTCGCCCGCCATGGTCGACATGTCGTGACCCTGATGCGGGTCCTGGCGCGTATGCGGCGCAGGAGTCGCGGCGCCGGACATGTCGTGGCCGGCATGGGGATCGTGGGGGGGCGTTGTGGGAACCGGGGCGGGCGCAGAGGCCGGCGCAGGGGTCCTGACCGGTGGGGTGGGGTGGAGAGAGTGATCTTGGGCCGCCGCGGGCAGGGCGAGGGCGAGCAGCGATGCGCCGGCGAACGGCGCGAAGGAATGGGCAGCCATGATGGCCTCCTGAATGAGCTTGGATGTGGCGCGGACATGTCGCCGCGCGCGGGCTGTCTTCAGAGGGGCTGCGACCGGGGCGGATGCGGTTCAGGCGCCGGCTGTTCGCCGGAGGGCAGGGCCGTGCGAGGGGCGGTCGTCACCGGCCGCGGCGGGGTCGCCCGGGCCCGCTCGGGCGGCCGCAGGCGGGGCGCGGCCACGCAGGCGACGCAGCAATCCATGGCCTTTATCGTCTTGCCGTGGGCGGGCGACGGTGTTTCAGCGCCATCGTGGAGCATCGTCGCTTCGTGGCAGGGCGGAGGCGAGGACGCATCGGTCCGCGCGCTCGCCGGAGCGGCTCCCGTCATCAGCACCGCGAGGGCGCCGAGCAGCATCATGAGGGCCTGAACCGCACGCATTGCGCCCAACTAGGCGCTGCCGGTCCCGGCTTCAAGCCAGGCCGCCGCCGAGGTCGAGACCTTCCGACTGCGGCGCGCCGCTGTCGGGCCAGAGATCAAGCTGCATCAGCGTCACATCCAGCCACCGGTCGAACTTCCACCCGACCTGCCGGTAAGCGCCGGCCTCGCGGAAGCCGAGCGCGCGATGCAGGGCTATGGAGGCGGCGCTGGTGTCGCTGTCGCTGATCGCCCCGATGACATGACGCAGACCCATCGTCCGCACGCGTTCGATCAGCGTCTCCAGCAGGGCGCGCCCGACGCCATGACCGCGCGCCGCCTCCTCGACATAGATCGAGCCCTCGACACCATAGCGATAGGCGGGCCGGGGCCGGAACGGCGACGCGTAGGCATAGCCGGCGAAGGCCCCGTTCACCTCGGCGACCAGCCACGGCAGCCCACGTCGCTGCACGGAGGCGAGCCGGCGCCCCATCTCTTCAACCGTCGGCGGCTCGAGCTCGAAGGTCGCCGTGCCGTTCGTCACCTCGTGGCCATACAGCGCGGCGATGCGGGGCAGGTCGCCGGCCGTCGCGTCGCGGATTGTCCCGGTCATCGTCTCGGCTGCCGGAGCGGTCAGGCCCGCTCCCAGCCCTTGTCGATGGCCCAGACCGCGAAGGCGTAGTCGTGGGCGACCTCCTTCAGATAGTCGAACCGGCCGGAGGCGCCGCCATGCCCGGCCTCCATGTTGATCTTCAGCAGCACCGGCTTGCCCGAGGTCGTGGCTGGCCGCAGCTTCGCCACCCATTTTTCCGGCTCCCAGTAGGTCACCCGCGGGTCCGACAGGCCGCCGGTGGCCAGCACGGCCGGATAGGCCTTCGCCTCCACCTGGTCGTAGGGGCTGTAGCTCATCATGTAGTCGTAGGCCTCCGCGTCCTCGATCGGGTTGCCCCACTCGGGCCACTCGGGAGGAGTCAGCGGCAGGCTGGTGTCGCTCATGGTGTTGATCACGTCGACGAACGGCACCTGGCCGATCACCCCGGCCCACAGGTCGGGCCGCATGTTGTTGACCGCCCCCATCAACAACCCGCCGGCGGAACCGCCCTGGGCCACGATGTTTCCGGCCTTCGCATAGTCGCGCGCGATCAGGTGCTCGGCCGCGGCGATGAAGTCGGTGAAGGTGTTCTTCTTGGTCATCTTGCGGGCGCTGAGGAACCAGTTCCAGCCCTTGTCCGACCCGCCCCGGATGTGCCCGATGGCGTAGATCCAGCCCCGATCGACCAGCGACAGCCGGTTGGTCGAGAAGCTCGCCGCCATGGGGTAGCCATACGAGCCGTAGCCGTACAGCAGCAGGGGCGCCGACCCATCCACCGGCGTCGATTTGCGCCGCAGCACCGTCACCGGCACCAGCTCGCCGTCGCTGGCGGGGGCGTTCAGTCGCTCGACCACATAGTCGGCCGGGTCGTGTCCCGACGGCACTTCCTGCACCTTGCGCAGGGTTCGCTCGCGGGTCTTCAGGTCGTAGTCGTAGGTCGAGGTCGGCGTCGACGGCGAGTTGTAGCCGTAGCGCATGATCGTGGTGTCGAACTCCGACGCCCCGCCCAGCGACAGCGAATAGGCCGGCTCGTCCACGGCGATCTCGTGCTCGGCGCCGGCGCGGTCGCGGACGATGATTCGGGTGTTGGCGTCGGCGCGTTCCTGGCGGCCGATGAAGTCCTTCACCAGGGCCACGCCCTCGATGTAGCGGCCCGGCGTATGCGGCACGAGGTCCTTCCAGTGCGCCTTGCCGGGCGTCCCCGTCGGAGCCTCGACGATCTTGAAGTCGATGCTGTCATCGGCGTTGGTGCGGATCACCCAACGGTCGCCCCAGTGGTCGGCGTCATACAGCCGGGCCACCTCGCGCGGCTCCAGCACCGCTGGCGTCGCGGTCGGCTCGGCGGCCGGGATGATCCGCGCCTCCGACGTCTCCTGATTGGCGATCGAGATAACCACGAACGCATCGTCGGCCGTGCGGCCGACACTGATGAACATGCCGTCGTCGGTCTCCTCATAGACCAGCGTGGCCTCGCCGCCGCGCGCGGGGCGGCGGAAGATCTTGTCCGGCCGGCCGTTGTCGTCGCGGTTGGTCCAGAAGATCCACCGGCTGTCCGGCGAGAAGGTGAAATTGCCGGTGGCCGACTGGATCGGGTCGGGCAGCACTTCGCCGGTGGCCAGGTCCTTCACATAGATCTGGTGCACCTCTGAGCCCTGGGCGTCCTCGGCGTAGGCGAACAGGGCGTGGTCCGGGCTGTGGTCCGCCGCGCTGACCTGCGAATAGGCCTTGCCCTTCGCCAGCTCGTTGGCGTCGAGGAGCATCTGCGGATCGCCCGCGCCGGCGCGAGACTTGCGCATGAACCGCGGGTGCTGATCGCCCGTCTTGAACTCCGTGTAGTACTCCCACGGCCCGTCGGCGCGCGGAACGGAACTGTCGTCTTCCTTGATCCGCCCCTTCATCTCCTCGAACATCTGCGCCTGCAGCGGCAGGGTCGAGGCCATCATCGCCTCGCGATACGCGTTCTCGGCCGTCAGGTGCTCCTTGACGTCAGCCTTGATCAGGGTCGGATCGCGCAACACCGCCTGCCAATTGTCGTCCTTCATCCACTGATAGTCGTCGACCCGGACGCGGCCCAGCTGTTCGATTCGCACCGGGATCTTCTTCGCGACGGGCGGGACGGGCAGGTTCTGAGGCATCGAGGCTCCGGGAGTACGGGCTTGGGCGGGCAGGGCGGCCGCCGCCAGGGCGGCCGTGGCGGTGGCGAGCAGGTCGCGGCGGTTCATCGTCTTGGCCCCCAAGGCTGATTTGGTCGCGGGACCTTGTGCGAGCGGCGCCGCCGCCGTCAAATGAACAAACGGACAAGGCCCGATCGATCCTCATGTTCGACCTGCAGACCCCGCCCGATCCGGTTCAGGACCCGCCCGTCGCCGCCCTGCTGGCGCCGTCGTGGGACCTGACCGTCGGCCTGATCGCCGCCACTGTGCAGTTGGACCAGCCCAACGGCGACGGGGCCACGCGTCGGGTGGGCGCCGCCTTCCTGATCGACGCGCCGCGCCCGGACGGCCAGCCGCGCACCGTGCTGGTCACCGCTCATCATGTGCTTGACGGCATGCCGGCCCCGGACGCTCGCATCGGCTGGCGGGTGGAAACGCCCGGC
>DASRXE010000215.1:0-5945 GCA_035654315.1 Brevundimonas sp. | reverse complement strand
GGGCGGTGGCGCAGCCCGCCAGACTGATCGCCAGAACCGCCGTAAGCCCGATCCGCTGCATGCCTGCATCCCCCTCGTCGCCGTGAAGCGGCGAACCTAGGCAGGATGGCGAGGCGAGGGAAGGACGATGGTGGGTGATGTAGGGTTCGAACCTACGACCCGCTGATTAAGAGTCAGCTGCTCTACCAACTGAGCTAATCACCCGGACCATGCGTCGGGCGCGGTCCCGAAGGGCGCGCCGGTTCGGGGCGCGGCGAGGCCGGGCTCCGAAGGGCGCTCCTCATACTGATTCAGTCCGGGGGGCGCAAGCGTCCATTTCATGGCGCGCGGGACCGGCGTAGGCTCGGGCGGAATCAGGGGGCGGCGATGGCGAGACGGGACCTGTCGGGAGCGGTGGAGTTCGCGGTGCTGGAGCGAATGACCGGCGGCGACGACGCGATCAGCGAAGAGGTGCTGGGGCTGTTCGCCCAGCAGGCCGCCCTGTGGGCGCCGCTGCTGGATGTTCGCGACGAGGGGTGGCGTGACGCGGTGCATACCATTCGCGGCGCGGCGGCGGGGATCGGCGCGGGGGCGCTGGCGGCGGCCTGCGAGGCCGCGGAGACGGCGGAGAAGGCCGAGGCGCCGCCGTTGCTGGACCGGGTTCGGGACGCGCTGGATGCAGCGCTGGCGGATGTGGCGGCGTACCGGCACGAGCTGATGCTGAGAGGGCTGCGAGGCTAGACCCGCGTCCGGTCCCAAGCCCCGAACTCGTGGGCGATGCAGCGGTCGATCAGGGTGCGCCAGACCGGCTCGGCGATGGCGGGCGACAGGCCCGCCCGGGCGGCGGCGGCGAGGACCTTCTGCACCACGTCCTCGATGCGGCCGTCGTCGTGGACCACAGAGCGGTCCGGCTTGATGCGGGCGGCGGCGTCCATGTAGCGCTGACGCTCGGCCAGCAGCTGAACGAGGGCGCGGTCGAGGGCGTCGACGCCGTGGCGGACCTCGGCCATGGTCAGGCAGGCCTCGGGCGACACGCGACCGTCGATCGGCAGCACGGACGGGGCGTCTTTCAGGTCAACCGACAAAGGCGCGCTCCAGCACATAGTCGCCGGGTTCGGCGTTGGACCCCTCTTTGAGGCCGTAGGTCTCGAGCAACTCGCCGGCTTCCTTGATCATGGCCATGGAGCCGCACAGCATGACCCGGTCGGTGTTGGGCGAGAAGCCGGCGGGCAGGCCGAGGTCGGCGAACAGGTCGCCCGAGCGGATGCGGTCGGTGATGCGGCCGGGGGTCTGGAACCGTTCGCGGGTGACGGTCGGGTAGTAGGTCAGCTGGGCCCTGGCCTCGTCGCCGATCAGCGGATCCTCGTGAATCCCCGAGGTGAAGAAGTCGCGGTAGCTGAGGTCGGCGACGTTGCGCACGGTGTGGCAGACGATGACCTGGCCGAAGCGGCTGTAGGTGTCGGGGTCGCGGGCGACGCTGAGCCACGGAGCCAGGCCGGTGCCGGTGCCGATCAGCCACAGCCGGTCGCCGCCGGTCAGGGCGTCGAGCACCAGGGTGCCGGTCGGCTTCTTGCCCATCAGCACCGTGTCGCCGGGCTGGATCTTCTGCAGGCGCGAGGTCAGGGGACCGTCGGGAACCTTGATCGAGAGGAACTCAAGCGCCTCGTCCCAGCACGGGCTGGCGATGGAATAGGCGCGCAGGATCGGCTTGGCGCCGTTATCGCCGGGCAGGCCGAGCATGACGAACTCGCCGGAGCGGAAGCGGAAATCCTCGGGGCGGCGGACGCGGAAGCTGAACAGCTGGTCAGTCCAGTGGTGCACCCACAGCACTTCCAGCTCGTGGAACGGCGAGGCTTTCGCGGGCGGGGCGGAGACGGCGACGTCGGTCATCGGGGGCTTATTAGGGGGCGGAGGGCGGAGGGGGAAGGGATGCGGTGTCGCGTCGGCGACTGGTTTGCGCACCCTGTCAGCGAAAAAATGCGAAATCCTGTCATCCCGACACTTCCGGACCGACGCGGGCGGCCGATCCTGGGCGGAGCGGCGGGCGATCGGGAATGTCAAAGACCGTGGAAAGGCAATGTAGAACGGAGGCACGTCGAAAACGGTCGTAGCTTGCGATCGGCGGAAGCACAGGGCCCGGCGCGGCGCGGAGAGTCAGATCGAATCGACATTTCTGGCTCCGTCATGGCCGGGCTTGTCCCGGCCATCCATAGACTCAGGGCCTGAAGAGTCATGGCGGCGGCCGTCGAGCCTCGCTGAAGAACCCACGGAGTTCATGGATGGCCGGGACAAGCCCGACCATGACGAGTTGGGGGTGGTTTCTGATCCGGCGCGGCCGCTCGGTCGGCGGGGTTTGGCGAAAGGGAAGAAGGCGTCTGGGATGGTCGGGTTGGACCGGGTTTGGCCGGGTTGGCAGGGTCCGGGATTGTCGGGTCGAGCAAAGAGGGATGACGACGGCGGATTTGACCTCTAGCGTCGCCGCCATGCGCAACATTCTTCTCGCCTCCACCCTGTTCCTCGCGGCCCAGTCGCCGTTCACCGCAGCCCACGCTCAAAGCGTGCCGCAAACAGCCGACCCGGCCGTGCTGACGCCCGAGCGGGTGTTCGCCGACCCGTCGCTGTCCGGGCCGGTGGCCAAGGGAGTCAGCCTGTCGCCCGACGGCGAACTGGTCGCCTTCCTGCGCTCGCGCGAGGACGACGTCGACGTGCTGGACCTGTGGGCGGCGCCGACGGGCGAGGGCGAGCCGTTCAAGCTGATCGACGCGCGGGCGCTGGTTCCCGGCGCGGGCGAGCTGTCGGAGGCCGAGAAGGCGCGGCGCGAGCGGATGCGGATCAGCGCGCGGGGCGTGGTCGAATATTCGTGGGACGAGCAGGGCCGCTACATCCTCGCGCCGCTCGAGGGCGATGTTTTCCTGGCGGAGCGTGACGGCGGCGACGTGCGCCGGCTGACCGAAACCGAGGCGGACGAGATCGACGCCAAGGTGTCGCCGGACGGGAACTATGTGTCGTGGGTGCGGGACCAGGATCTGGTCGTCTACGATCTGGCCAGCGGACGCGAGACCGAAGTCACCAACGACGGCGAGGGGCTGATCACCTGGGCCACCGCCGAGTTCATCGCCCAGGAGGAGATGGACCGCGACACCGGCTATTGGTGGAGTCCCGACGAACGCTACATCGCCCTGCAGCGGACAGACGAATCGACCGTGGACGTGATCCCGCGGCTGGACATCACCGGCGGCGGCGCGACCGTGATCGAGCAGCGCTATCCGCGGGCCGGGCGGCCGAACGCGGTGGTCGAGCTGTATGTGCACGACCGTCAGAGCGGGGAGCGGACCAAGGTTGATCTGGGCGCTAACACCGACATTTATCTGGCGCGGGTGAACTGGTCGGTCGACCAGCGGACGCTGTACGTGCAGCGCCAGTCACGCGACCAGAAGACGCTGGACCTGCTGAGCGTTGATCCGGCCACCGGGGCGTCGAAGGTGATCGCCACCCAGACCAGCGACGCCTGGGTCGAGCTGACCGACGATTTCAAGCCGCTGGCCGACGGCAACTTCATCTGGTCGACGGAAGAGACCGGCTGGCGGCACCTGTACCTGTACGACCGCGACGGCCGTCGGCTGCGGGCGATCACCGAGGGGGACTGGCCGGTCAAGAGCCTCAACGGGGTCAACCAGCAGACCGGCGAGGTGTTCTTCACCGCCTCTATGCGCGACGGCGAGGAGCTGCCGATCGAACAGCAGCTGTTCCGGGCCAGCCTGAACGAACTGATCGAACCGGTGGCGGTGACGCCGGGGGGCGGCTGGTGGAGCGCATCGGTCAACCGGACCGGCACGGCTTTCGTCGGCAACTATTCGGACCTGGACACGCCGTCGCAGTCGGGGCTGTACCGCGCCGACGGGACTTTCGTGCGCTGGATCGAGGAGAACCGGCTGGACGAGAATCATCCCTACCACCCCTACGCCGCGCGGCGCGGCGATGTGACCTATGGCACGCTGGAAAGCCATGGAGAGACGCTGGTCTGGCAGATGACCACGCCGCCGGGCTTCGACGCCTCGAAGACCTACCCCGTGATCATGCAGGTCTATGGCGGGCCCTCCGGCGGCGGGGTCAAGAAGAGCTGGCAACCGGCCACCAATCAACTGTTGACGGAAGCGGGCTATGTCGTCTTCCGGCTGGACAACCGCGGCGAGGGCGACCGCTCGGCGGCGTTCAAACAGGCGCTGTATCTGAAGATGGGGCAGCCTGAGATCGAGGATCAGGTCCTGGCCGCCAACTATTTGAGAACGTTGTCGTTCGTGGACGACGACCGCATCGCGGCGATGGGCTGGAGCTACGGCGGCTTCATGACCCTGCACATGCTGACCGAGCCGAAGATGGGCCTCGCCGCCGCCGCCGTCGGCGCGCCGGTGACCGACTGGAGCCTGTACGACACCCACTACACCGAGCGCTTCATGTCGACGCCGGAGGCGAACCCGGAAGGCTACGCCGCTTCGGACGCCGTGCCCCAGCTGGAGCTGATGACGGGCCGCATGCTGCTGATGCACGGCATGGCCGACGACAACGTCATCCTCGAGAACTCGACCCGGGTCATCAACGCCCTGCAGGAGAACAGCCAGCCGTTCGAACTGATGCTGTATCCGGGGCAACGCCACGGGGTCCGGGGGAACGAGCGGCAGCTGCAGCAGTGGCGGACGTATCTGGACTTCTTCGACCGGACGATCGGGTCGCGGGCGGAATAGCAACTCCCCTTCCCCTCGAGGGGGGAGGGGTCGGGGGATGGGGTGGTGGCAGTGAGATTCAGGATTTGGCGCGAGAGGCACTCCGGCAAGGCTGACGGAGCCCATCGGCGCTCCCCCACCGGCATTCTGCCTCCACCCCACCCAACCCTCCCCCCCGAGGGGAGGGCTTTTGTCGGGAGGCTTCAGGCGACAGTGGTCGCCGCTACGTTCGCGGCCCTGACTGTCGCGGGCGCGGCGACAGCGCAGACGCGGCCTCCGCATCCCCATCCCGGCGGGCCCGAGCCATCGATCGTCCGGACCTCGGTCGTTGAATGGGCGGCGGGGGACGCCCACGACCTCACCCCTGAAGGCGGGATATCGGTCTTTGAGGGGCAGATCACCCGGTTCGACCGGGGACATCATGGCGGCCCCGCTGTGAACAGTGTGCTCGTGGTGGCCCCCAATCTCTGGGAGCAGGCGCGCGCCGCCGCCGACCGACCGCTCCACGGCCTGCCCATCCTGCTGAAGGACAACATCGAGACGGCGGACATGCCGACCACGGCGGGTTCGCTGGCGCTGGTGAACAACGCGCCCGGGCGGGACGCGCCGCTGGTCGCGCGGCTGCGCGAGGCGGGGGCGGTGATCCTCGGCAAGACCAATCTGTCGGAGTGGGCCAATATCCGCTCGTCGAACTCGACCAGCGGCTGGAGCGCGGTGGGCGGGCTGACGCGCAATCCGCATGCGCTGGACCGCAACACCTGCGGCTCGTCGTCGGGCAGCGGGGCGGCGGTGGCGGCCGGGCTGGCGCCGGCCGCGATCGGGACGGAGACGGACGGGTCGATCACCTGCCCGGCGGCGATCAACGGCATCGTCGGGTTCAAGCCGACCGTGGGGCTGGTCAGCCGGACCCACGTGGTGCCGATCAGCCATTCGCAGGACACCGCCGGGCCGATGACGCGGACGGTCGAGGACGCCGCCATCGTGCTGTCGGCCATCGCCGGTTCGGACCCGCTGGATGCGGCGACGACCGAGGCGGACGCGAGGAAGGTCGACTATCGCGCGGCGCTGGACGCGGGCTCGCTGGACGGCGCGCGGATCGGGGTGATGCGGTTCTCGATGGGCTATTCGGCCGGGACCGACGCGGTGTTCGAGGCCAATCTGCAGACGATGCGCGACGCCGGGGCCGTCATTGTCGACATCGCCGAGGGGCCGGACATGGAGGCCATGGGCGGGGCCGAGTTCGAA
>DASRXE010000214.1:0-15112 GCA_035654315.1 Brevundimonas sp. | reverse complement strand
CGGCGCGGATGCCGTGGTTCGCGGCCATCTTTATGCTGTTCACCATGGCCAACGTCGGCCTGCCGGGCACCTCGGGCTTCATCGGCGAGATTCTGACCATGACCGGCGTCTACCAGGTGTCGACGTGGACGGCGTTCGTCGCCGCCTCCGGCGTGATCTTCTCGGCGGTCTATGCCCTGACCCTGTACCGCAACGTCATGTTCGGCGAGATCACCAATCCCGCGATGAAGGCGATCACCGACGTGGGGCGGCGTGAGATCCTGATCTTCGCCCCCCTGATCCTCGGCACGCTCTGGCTGGGCGTTCAGCCGGGCCTCGTGCTGGACTACACCAACGCCTCGGTCGAGGCCCTGACCTCCGCCTATCAACTTGCGATCGGCGGGTGAGACCATGATGCCTGATCTTCTCTCCGCCCTTCAGCTCGCCGCCCCGGAAGCCGCCCTCGCGATCGGCGGCCTCGTGCTGCTGATGATCGGGGCCTTCGCCGGCAACCGGGCCGTCGGCCTGGTTTCGGGCCTTTCGGTCACCCTGCTGATCTCGGTCACCTTCATGACCGTCACCGGTCCGCTGGGCCAGGCCTTCAATGGCGCCTATGTGGCCGATCCGCTCGCCGTTTACGGCAAGGCGGTGATCTTCCTGTCGAGCGCGGTGGCGATCGTTCTGGGCGCCGGATGGATGCGGCGTGCGCGCATCGCCCGCTTCGAGTATCCGGTCTTGATCGTGCTGGCCTCGGCCGGCATGGGCATGATGGCCTCGTCCGGCGACCTGATCTCGCTCTACGTCGGCATCGAACTGCATTCGCTGGCCTTGTATGTGCTGGCCGCCTTCCATCGCGACGACCTCAAGGCGTCTGAGGCGGGGCTGAAGTATTTCGTGCTCGGAGCCCTGTCGTCCGGACTGCTGCTGTACGGGGCCAGCCTGATCTACGGCTTCGCCGGCTCGATGCGCTTCGACGAGATCGCCGCCTACGCCGCGGCCAATCCGTCGACCGGCCTGATCTTCGGCCTGGTGTTCCTGATCTGCGGCCTGGCCTTCAAGGTCTCGGCCGCGCCGTTCCACATGTGGACGCCGGACGTCTACGAAGGCGCGCCGACGCCGGTCGTGGCCCTGTTCTCGACCGCACCCAAGGTCGCGGCCATGGTGCTGATCGCCCGCACGCTGGAAGGCGCCTTCGCCGGCTCGCACGACCAGTGGTCCCAGGTGCTGATCCTGATCTCGCTCATCTCCTTCGCGGTCGGCGCGTTCGGCGGTCTGGTTCAGCGGGATTTCCAGCGCCTGCTGGCCTATTCGTCGATCGCCAACATCGGCTACGCCCTGCTCGGCATCGCGGCGGGCACGACGCTGGGCGTGCAGGCGATGCTGCTGTTCATGACCCTGTATGTCATCGACCAGTTCGGCTTCTTCGCCATCCTGCTGTCGCTGGGCCGCAACGGCCGTCCGATCCGCACCATCGCCGACTTCGCCGGACTGCGGAAGGAACGGCCGGTGACCACCCTGGCGCTGACCGTGCTCTGCCTTTCCGTGCTGGGCATGCCGCCGCTGTCGGGCTTCTGGGGCAAGTGGGCCGTGTTCGGCGCCGCCGCGGACGCTGGCTACTGGATGGTCGGCGCCGCCGGCCTGGTCGCCTCGGTTGTGGCCGGCTTCTACTATCTGCGCATCATCAAGCTGATGTGGTTCGATCCGGCCCCCGAAGGCCAGCCGGCCACCGACAAGGCGCCGATCGAGGCGAAGACCATCGCCTGGGCCTGCGCCGCCTTCGCCTTCCCGCTGGTCATCGTCGGCCTGACCTGGCTGCAGCCGCTGACCTCGGCCGCCGCCGTCGGTTTCGGAGCCGGGTAGGGCGCTTATGCCCGCCGCCCCCCTCCTGCTGCTCGACCAGACCGACTCCACCAATGCGGAGGCCCGCCGCCGGGCCGAGACGGGCGAAACCGGCCCGCTGTGGATCGCCGCCCGCCGCCAGACCGACGGCCGGGGCCGGCGCGGCCGGGCGTGGGAGAGCGATACGGGCAACCTGTTCGCGAGCCTGCTGATGACCACGCCGAAGCCGCCGGCCGAGGCGGCCCAGGTCACCTTCGTCGCGGCGCTGGCCGTGGCCGAACTGCTGGACGCCTGGGCGCCGCCGTCGCTGGTGACGATCAAATGGCCCAACGACGTGATGCTGGCGGGGGACAAGGCCTCCGGCGTGCTGGTCGAGTCCGGAGCCCATCCGTCCGGCGGCCTCTGGCTGGCGGTGGGGGTCGGGGTCAACCTGGCCCACGCGCCCACCGGGACGGAGCGTTCGGCGACGGCGCTGGCCCATCACCTGCGCGGCGACGTCGGCGCGCCGCCGTCCGTCGAGGCCGCGGCGGCCGGGCTGGCCGACGCCTTCGCGATCTGGCTTGAGCGCTGGGATAGCCTCGGCTTCGAGCCCGTCCTGGATGCGTGGCGCGCCCGAACGCCCGGGCTGGACGGTCCCGCCATCGCCCGGCTCGGCCAGGAGACGGTCGAGGGACGGGCCGAGGGCGTGGCCGCCGACGGCGCGCTCAGGCTAAGGTTGGCGGACGGGACGCTGCGGCTGATCTCGGCCGGCGACGTGTTCTTCGGGGAGGCCGCCTGATGCTTCTGGCGATCGAGCAAGGCAACACCAACACCCTGTTTGCGGTCCATGACGGATCGGACTGGACCGCCCAGTGGCGCACCGCCACCGAGAGCACCCGCACCGCCGACGAATACGCCGTCTGGCTGAGCCAGCTGCTGTCGATGCACGACCTCAAGCTGGGCGCGCTGGCCGGCTGCATCATCTCCAGCGTGGTGCCGCAGTCGATCTTCAACCTGCGCAACCTGTCGCGCCGCTATCTGAACGTCGAGCCTCTGGTCATCGGCGACAATGTCGATCTCGGCATCGCCGTGCGCATCCTCAAGCCCAGCGAGGCGGGAGCCGACCGGCTGGTCAACGCCATCGGGGCGCACCTGCTCTATCCCGGCGATCTGATCATCATCGACAGCGGCACGGCGACCACCTTCGACGTCGTCGCCGCCGACGGAGCGTTCGAGGGCGGCGTCATCGCGCCGGGCATCAACCTGTCGCTGCAGGCCCTGCACGAGGCCGCCGCCATGCTGCCCCGCATCGCCATTCAGCGGCCCGACCGGGTGATCGGCAAGGACACCGTCTCCAACATGCAGTCCGGCGTCTTCTGGGGCTATGTCGCCCTGATCGAAGGCCTGGTGGCGCGCATCAAGACGGAGTGGGGCAAGCCCATGACCGTCATCGGAACCGGCGGCGTCGCCTCGCTGTTCGAAGGCGCAACAGATTCGATCGACCGGTTCGATCCGGACCTGACTATCCGCGGCCTGCTCGAAATCTGGCGGCGGAACACCCATCTCACGGGCGAAATCGGTTCAGGCCCGGCACGGGACTGAACTCGGATATTCGCCGACTAGCAGGACGCATGAAAAAACAAGCCAGTGACGAACTCGTCTTCCTGCCGCTGGGCGGGTCGGGCGAGATCGGTATGAATCTCAACCTCTACGGCTATGGGCCGGAGAGCGATCGCCAGTGGATCGTCGTTGATGTCGGCGTGACCTTCGGCGACCTGTCGACGCCCGGCGTCGACGTCATCGTGCCCGACCCCGCCTTCCTCGAGGGCGAGACCATCCGCGGCATCGTCCTGACCCACGCCCACGAAGACCATATCGGCGCCCTCGGCTGGCTGTGGTCGCGGATGAAGGCGCCGCTCTACGCCACGCCCTTCACCGCCTTCCTGATCCGCGAGAAGCTGCGCGAAGCCGGCATTCTCGACCAGGTCGAGCTGATCGAGGTGCCGCTGGGCGGCACGATCGACCTCGGCCCGTTCACGGTCGACTTCGTGACCATGACTCATTCGATCGCCGAGCCCAACGGCCTGGCCATCCGGACGCCTCTCGGCACGGTGCTGCACACCGGCGACTGGAAGATCGACGAGGAGCCGATCGTCGGCGGCGTCACCGACTCCGGGGCCATCAGCCGCCTCGGCGACGAGGGCGTGCTGGCCATGGTCTGTGATTCCACCAACGTCTTCGTCGAGGGCGTGGCGGGGTCGGAGGGCGAGGTCCGGGACCGGCTGACCGAGCTGATCGGCTCGCTGAAAGGCCGCATCGCCGTCGGCTGTTTCGCCTCGAACGTGGCGCGCATGGACAGCATCATCCGCGCCGCCGAGGCGTCTGGCCGGCGGGTGTCGCTGGCGGGCCGCTCGATGCATCGCATCACCGCCGCCGCCAAGTCCGTCGGCATGCTCGAGGGCATCCAGCCCTTCCTGTCGGAGGGCGAGGCCCGCGTCTGGCCCGCGGACGAGATCCTTTATCTGTGCACCGGCAGCCAGGGTGAGCCGCGCGCGGCCCTGTCCCGCGTCGCCGAGGGCACCCACCCCTACATCAAGCTGAGCAACGGCGATCACTGCATCTTCTCGTCGCGGGTCATCCCCGGCAACGAGCTGTCGGTCGGCCGTCTGCAGGACAAGCTGTCCGACCGCGGCGTGCGCATCTACACCGAGCGGGATCACCCCGGCATCCACGTCTCCGGCCACCCGTGCCGCGAGGAACTGCGTCAGATGTACGCCTGGGCGCGCCCGAGGATCGCCGTGCCCACCCACGGCATGCGCCGCCATCTGGCCGAGCACGCCAACCTCGCGAAGGACATCGGCGTGCCCGAGACGGTGACGCCGCGCAACGGCGACATGGTCCGTCTGGCCCCCGGGCCGGCCGCGATCATCGACGAGGTTCCGAGCGGCCGGCTGTATGTCGACGGCGGCCGTCTGGTCACCGAACAGGGCGAGGCCCTGCACGAGCGCCGTCACGCCTCGACCAACGGCGTGCTGATCGTCAGCTTCGCCATGGACCGGCGAGGCAAGATCGTTTCGGACATCGACGTCCGCGCCCCATCGGCCTGCCGGGCGACGCGGAATCGCCGCTGGGCGATGCGCTGGACGATCTCGCCGAACGGGTCGAGGCGGCGGTGATGAAGCTGAAGGGCGAGGCGCTGGAGGACGAACTGGTCATCGAACAGGCGGTGTCGCGGGCCCTGAAGAAGGCCAGCCAGCAGATCTGGGACCGCCGCCCGATCGTCGAGACCGTCATCCTCAGGCTGTAGTCCGGGCAGTGAGGCCTTTGAACCCACGGCGGGGCTTCCTATAAGGAGCCGATTCCTCCGCCCAGAGACCTCCCATGCCCGATGCCCCCGCCACTGACCTGGCCGAGTTCCGCTACAAGCGCGTCCTGCTCAAGGTCTCGGGCGAGGTGCTGATGGGCGAACAGCCCTACGGCATCGATCAGAACACCGTCGCCACCGTCGCGGAGGCTGTGGCCCGGGTCGCGCGCGAGGGCGTCGAGATCTGCCTGGTTATCGGCGGCGGCAACATCTTCCGCGGCCTGAGCAAGGCCGCCGGCGACATGGAGCGCGCCACGGCCGACTATATGGGCATGCTGGCCACGGTCATGAACGCCCTGGCCATGCAGGCGGCGCTGGAGAAGATCGGCGTCCAGACCCGGGTGCAGAGCGCCCTGACCATGAACGCCGTGGCCGAGCCCTATGTCCGCCGCCGCGCCCTGCGTCACCTCGAGAAGGGCAGGGTGGTGATCTTCGCCGCCGGCGTCGGCGCGCCCTTCTTCACCACGGATTCGGGCGCCGCCCTGCGCGCCGCCGAAATGGGCTGCGACGCCCTGCTCAAGGGCACCAGCGTCGACGGCGTCTACACCGCCGATCCGAAGAAGGATCCGTCGGCGACCCGCTACGACACCCTGACGTATCACGACGTGCTGGCGAAGGACCTGAAGGTCATGGACGCCTCGGCCATCGCCCTGATGCGTGACTCGGGCATTCCGATCGTGGTCTTCTCGATCCGGGAGCCAGGCACGCTGCGCAAGACCCTGACGGGCGAGGGGACCTTCACGGTCATCACGTCGAGCGCTAAATCAGCCTGACAAGCCGTTCAAGAACGAGAGAAAAGACCATGGCCAAGCCTGATCTGAAGACCTACCGCGACCGCATGGACAAGGCGGTCGGCGCGCTGCGGGAAGAGTTCGCCGGCCTCCGCACGGGCCGCGCCAACGCTGGCCTGCTGGAGCCGGTTCAGGTCGAGGCCTACGGCTCGATGTCGCCGCTCCACTCGGTGGCCGCGATCAGCGTGCCCGAGCCGCGGATGATCTCGGTCAGCGTCTGGGACAAGAGCATGGTCACGCCGGTCGAAAAGGCCATCCGCGCCGCCGGCCTCGGGCTCAATCCCATCGTCGACGGCCAGACCCTTCGCATTCCGGTGCCGCCGCTGACCGAGGAGCGCCGCAAGGACCTCGCCAAGCTGGCCGGCAAATATGCCGAGCAGCAGAAGATCGCCGTCCGCAACGTCCGCCGTGACGCCAACGACGACCTGAAGAAGGCCGAGAAGGCCTCCGAGATCAGCCAGGACGAGCAGAAGAAGATGGAGGCCGAGGTCCAGAAGGACACCGACGCGGCCATCAAGCGCATCGACGAGACCTTGAAGGCCAAGGAAGTTGAGATCATGCAGGTTTGACGGCGCGTTTTGCCGTAGGATACGCGCCGGTCATGCCCGTCGAGCCCCATTCATCGCCGCCCGCGTCTGACGGGCCCCGCCACGTCGCCCTGATCATGGACGGCAACGGGCGCTGGGCGCAGGCGCGTGGGCTGCCGCGCGCGATGGGCCATCGCGAGGGCGTCCAGGCCCTGAAGCGCACCGTGCAGGCCGCGCCGGCCCTCGGCATCCGCTGCCTGACGGTGTTCGGCTTCTCCACCGAGAACTGGCGCCGGCCAGCTGAGGAAGTCTCCGATCTTATGGGTCTGGTACGGGCCTATGTGGCCAGCGACCTGAAGCGGCTGGAGCGCGAGGGGGTCCGCGTGCGCATTCTCGGCCGTCGCGAGGGCCTGCCGGAAGACATCGCCCGGATCGTCGAGCGCACCGAGGCCAGCACCGCCCACAACGATAAATTCCTGCTGCAGGTCGCCTTCAACTACGGCGGCCGCGCCGACATCGTCGACGCGGCGCGCCGCTATGTGGATCAGGCGCTCGCCGGCGAGACGACCGGCCCGCTGGACGAGGAGACGCTGGGACTGGGATTGTCCACCGCCGGCGGCCCGCCCGTCGACGTCATCGTCCGCACCTCGGGCGAGCAGCGGCTGTCGAATTTCCTGCTGTGGGAAGCCGCCTACGCCGAACTCGTCTTCCAGAACGTGCTGTGGCCGGACTATGGCCCGGAGGCGTTGGCCGACGTCGTCGAACAATACCGCAATCGTGACCGGCGCTTCGGAGGGCTGTCGGCCGCTCCCGCGCTCGCGGCCGGCTGATGGCGGTTCGGGCCGGCGACATAGGCCTCAGGGCCGCGTCGGCCGTGGTGCTGGCTCCGGCTGCGGTCCTCGGCATCTGGGCCGGCGGGCTGTGGTTCCTCGCCCTGATGCTGCTGGCCTGTGCGCTGCTGGCCGTCGAGTGGGCCATGATGAGCGCCGCCACCGCCTGGCGTGTGATGGCCGGAGCCGTGGCCTTCGGCCTGTTCGCGGCCGTCATCTCGGCCCACGTCGAGCAGCTCTCGCTCGCCCTGGTCATGCTGGTCTTTTGCGCCGTAGCGGCGGGGCTTTTCGCCCGCAGCCGGGGGCAGGAGGCGCTGGATGCCGCCTATGGCGTGCTCTACCTCGGCTGGCCGGCGGTGCTGCTGATCTGGCTCCGCGACGGAACCGAAGCCAGCGGCCTGGCCTGGACGGTGTCGGCCTTCGTCATCGCCTGGGCCTCGGACATCATGGCCTATCTGGTCGGCAGCCTGATCGGCGGCCGCAAGCTGTGGCCGCGCTTCTCGCCCAACAAGACTTGGTCCGGCTTCATCGGCGGGCTGGCCGCGGGGACCGCCGCCGGCGTGCTGCTGGCGACCTTCCTGGACATGGGCATCGGCCCCTTGTGGGGCGGCCTTCTCGGGCTGGGCGCGGCGCTGGCCACCATGGCCGGCGATCTGTGGGAGTCGGCCCTCAAGCGGCGCTACGGGGTGAAGGACGCGGGCAAGTTGATCCCCGGCCATGGCGGGCTGCTGGACCGCGTCGACGGCCTGATGTTCGCCGTGGTCGTGGTCGCGTGCGGACGCCTGCTGTTCGTGACCTTCGGGGCGGCGTCATGATCCGCCGTCGCGTCACCATACTGGGCTCGACCGGGTCGGTCGGCTCCTCGACGCTGGAGCTGATGGGCCAGGCCGAGGCCGCAGGGACGGGCGCTTTCGAGGTCGAGGCTCTGACCGGCGGAGCGAATATCGCCCGCCTCGCCGAACAGGCCCGGCGCTGGAAACCGAAACTGGCGGTCACCGCCGACCCCTCCCGGCTCGACGAACTGCGCCAGGCGCTGGCGGGAAGCGGAATCGAGACCGCAGCGGGAGACGGGGCGGTCATCGAGGCCGCCGCCCGGCCCGTCGACTGGGTCATGGCCGCAATTGTCGGGGCGGCGGGCCTTCGCTCCGCCTGGGCGGCGGCGCAGACCGGCGCGACCCTGGCGCTGGCCAACAAGGAGAGTCTGGTGTGCGCCGGGCCCGCCCTGCTCGAACGCGTGCGCCGGGCCGGCGGCAACGTGATCCCGGTCGATTCAGAGCACTCGGCCATCTTCCAGGTCTTCCCGCACGACGCGCCGCATCAGGTCCAGAAGCTGATCCTGACCGCTTCGGGCGGCCCATTTCGCGGGATGGCGCGTGAAACGCTGGCCGACATCACGCCCGAACAGGCCGTGGCGCACCCCAACTGGAGCATGGGGGCCAAGATCTCGGTCGACAGCGCCACCATGGCCAACAAGGGGCTGGAGGCCATTGAGGCGGCCTATCTGTTCGACATGCCGGCCGATCGGATCGACGTGATCGTGCATCCCGAATCGATCATTCACAGCTTGGTCGAATACGTTGACGGCTCGACCCTGGCCCAGCTGGGGCCGCCGGACATGAAGACGCCGATCGCCTGCGCCCTGGCGTGGCCGGACCGGATGGCTTGGCCGGCGCCCAAACTGGACCTCGCGGCCCTGGGCAGGCTGACCTTCGAGGCGCCGGACGAGACGCGCTTCCCCTGCCTCGGCCTGGCCCGGCAGGCGCTCCGCGCGGGCGGTTCAGCCCCGATCGTGTTCAACGCGGCGAACGAGGTCGCGGCCCTGGCCTTTCTTGACCGCCGTCTGGGCTTTCTCAATATTGCCGCAGTCGTCGCCGACACCTTGTCGCGCGTAACGGCGTCGGGGGTGGATTCCGGTTCCCGCAACGCCTGCGAGGCGGCCTTGGCCGTGGACGCGCAGGCGCGGCGAGAGGCGGAATCGATCGTCCGGGGTCTGGCCGCGGCGGCCTGAACGGCGGAGGATATCATAACGGCATGACGGGCTTCCTGGGCCAGGCGCTGCTCTACATCGTGCCGTTCCTGCTGGTGCTGACGTTCATCGTCACCATCCATGAACTGGGCCATTTCCTTGTCGCGCGCGCCTTCGGCGTGAAGATCGACCGGTTCTCGATCGGCTTCGGCAGGACGATTTTCAGCCGCACCGACCGCCACGGCACGGAATGGCGGATGGCGTGGCTGCCGCTGGGCGGCTACGTCAAATTCTCCGGCGACCTCGACGCCTCGAGCGTGCCTGATCAGGCGGGCCTGGCCGAACTGCGCCAGCGCGTGATCGCCGAGAACGGCCCCGGCGCCGAGCGCGACTATTTCCATTTCAAGCCGATCTGGCAGCGCGCCCTGATCGTCGCCGCGGGCCCCGCCGCCAACTTCCTGCTGGCCATGGTGCTGTTCACGGTGCTGTTCAGCGTCGTCGGCGAACGAATTCTGGCGCCCCGCGTCGCCGCCGTTGAACGCGGCAGCCCCGCGGCCGAGGCCGGCTTCCAGCCCGGCGATCTGATCGTCCGCATCAACAACCAGCCGGTGGCTGATTTCAGCGAGCTCGAGCGCACCATCATGATGAGCGCGGGCGACACCCTGCGCTTCGTGGTGGATCGGGCCGGGCGTGAGGTCGTGCTGACCGCGACGCCGCTGCGTCGGCTGGAGGACAACCCCATCGCGGGCCAGGTTCGCGTGGCTCGCATCGGCGTGATTCCGGACCAGCGTGCGGAGGATTTCAAATTCCGCCGGCTCAACCCCGTGCAGGCCTTCGGCAAGGGGATTGAGACGATCGGCTCCACCGTCGCGACGACCGGGACCTACATCGGCCGCATCTTCATGGGCAAGGAATCCGGCGACCTGCTCAACGGTCCGATCGGCATCGCCAAGGCCGCCGGCGGCGTGACCCAGCAGGCCGTGTCCGCCAACCCCGATCCCGGCTGGATGGCCGCCAACCTCGCCCTGACCTTTCTCAGCTTCGCCGGCCTGGTTTCCATCGGCATCGGCATCGTGAACCTGTTGCCGATCCCCGTTCTCGACGGCGGCCACCTTCTGTTCTACGGCTATGAAGCTGTGGCGCGCAGGCCAGTGCCTGCGCACGTTCAGGAAGTCGGCTACCGCGTCGGTCTTGCTTTGCTGGCGGGATTGATGTTGTTCGCCACCTGGAACGACCTGCAGAAGCTGAGCCTGTTCAAATTCCTCGGCGGGTTCGCATGACGAGCCGACGCCAGCCCCCGATGGTTTCCCGCATGATCCGACAAGACGCGTCCGCCCTTCGTTTCGCTCGTGGCCTGAGCCCGAGCCTGCTGGCCCTCGCGGTCGCGGCCGGTCTGACCGGTCCGGCCCTGGCCCAGACGCCGGCGACCGGGCCGACCCCGACCGTCGTGGTCGAGCCGGCCCAGGAGACGCCGGCCGCCGCGGACGTGCAGCGCGTGCAGATCAACCGCATCCTCGTGCGCGGCAACCAGCGCATCGACCAGACCACGGTCCTGTCCTATCTGCCGATCCGGCCCGGCGACACCGTCGACCCGGCCGTGCTCGACGTCGCCGTCCGCACCCTGGTCCGCACCCAGCTGTTCGCCGACGTCCAGCTGGGCGTCCAGCCGAACGGCGACCTTGTCGTCGAGATCGTCGAGAACCCGATCATCAACCAGGTGGTGTTCGAGGGCCACGGCGCGATCAGCGAGGACAAGCTGCGCGAGGAGGTCACCCTGGCGCCCCGCGGCATCTACACCCGCGCCCGGGTCCAGGAGGATGTCGGCAAGATCGTCGAGCTGTACCGCCTGTCCGGCCGCATCTCGGCCACCGTCACGCCCAAGCTGGTCCAGCTCGACCAGAACCGCGTCGACGTGATCTTCGAGATCGACGAAGGCCCCGCGACGGGCGTCCGGGCGATCACCTTCCTCGGCAACACCGCCTTCTCGGACGGCGACCTGCAGGAGGTCATGGTCACCAAACAGACCGAGTGGTGGCGCCTGTTCAGTTCGAACGACAACTACGATCCCAATCGCCTCGACTACGACCGTGAACAGCTGCGGAAATTCTACACCAACCGCGGCTATTACGACTTCCGGGTGCTGTCGGCGATCGCCGAGCTCGCGCCCGACGACAGCGCCTTCGGCATCACCATCACCGTGGACGAGGGCGACCGGTACAATTTCGGCGCCGTCGAAGTGGTCACCGAGAACGACCGGCTGAATTCGGACTTCCTCAAGCGCCTGCTGCCGATCAGGACCGGCCAGCTGTACGAGAGCGACAAGATCGAGTCGGCCGTCGACGCCCTGACCTTCGCGGCCGGTTCGGCGGGCTACGCCTTCGTCGAGATCGATCCCTCCTACCGGGCCAATCCCGAGACCGACACGGTCGACGTCACCTTCAACGTCCGCGAGGGCCAGCGCGTCTACGTCGACCGCATCAATGTCGTCGGCAACACCCGCACCCTGGACAACGTCATCCGTCGCGAGATGATGCTGACCGAGGGCGACGCCTTCAACCGCACCCTGCTGGAGCGCTCGCGCAACAATCTCCGCGCCCTGGGCTTCTTCAAGGATGTGACCGTCGAGGAGGCGCGAGGCTCCGCGCCGGACCGCTCCGTGGTCAACGTCTCCGTCACCGAACAGCCGACCGGCGAATTGTCCGTCGGCGCCGGCTTCAGCTCCGTCGACTCCTTCGTCGTCAATCTGGGCATCACCGAGCGGAACTTCCGCGGCCGCGGCCAGAACGTCGTCGCCCGCGTCGAGTGGGGCTCGCTGCGCCAGCAGATCGACTTCCGCTTCACCGAGCCGAAATTCCTCGGCCGCGACCTGCGCGCCGGCTTCGACGCCTTCCACTCGCGCTACGACCTGAGCGAATATTCGTCGTACGACTACCGCTCGACCGGCGGCGGGCTGCGCCTGTCCTATCCGCTGAACGCCTATACCCTGCTCAGCACCCGCTATTTCCTGAAGTCCGACGAGATCATCGTCCCGTTCAGCTTCTGCAACACCGGCGGCACGGGCTCCAACGCGCTCTGCGATCAGGTCGGTTCGTTCCTCAACTCGTCGGCGGGCTATACGCTCTACGTCGATCGCCGCAACGATCCGATCCGGCCGACCCGCGGCTGGACCGGCCGTCTGATCCAGGACTTCGCCGGACTCGGCGGCGACGTGAACTACGTCAAGACCGAAGCCGAAATCTCGGCCTACTGGGGCATCACCCCGAACTGGATCGTGTCGACCACGGCCTCGACCGGCTATGTCTCCGGCTGGGGCGGCGATCCGATCCGCATCAACGACCGCTTCTTCAAGGGCGGCAACAGCTTCCGCGGTTTCGAGACGGCCGGCATCGGTCCGCGCGACCTGATCACGACCGACGCCCTCGGCGGGAATTTCTACGCCATCGGCACGGTCGAGCTGACCGTCCCGAACGGTCTCCCGGAAGAATACGGCATCCGCACCTCCCTGTTCACCGACGTGGGCACCGTCGGCGCCCTTGACGAGCGCTACACCGTCAATACCGACGGCACGCCCAGCACCCGCATCGTCGATGATCTGGAACTGCGCGCCTCCGCGGGTCTCAGCATCCACTGGCGTTCGCCCATGGGTCCGATCCGCTTCGACCTCAGCAAAATTCTCGGCAGCGAAGACTACGACAAGACCGAGACCTTCCGCTTCTCGACTTCAACCCAGTTCTAACCGACGGGCCCAGGGCCCGCTCAAAGGCTTTATGATGAAAACCCTCGCTTTCGGCGCCTTCGCCCTCGTCATGCTGGCCGGATCGGCCGCCACCGCCCAGGACCAGAATTTCGGCCCCGCCATTCCCGGCGTCTGCGTCTACCACCACGACCGCCTGCTGGCCCAATCGACCGCCGGCCAGTCCGTCGCTGCCGGCATGCAGCGCCTGCAACAGGAAGTTCAGACCGAACTGGCGCCGTACGAACAGTACATCCAGTCGGAAAGCCAGCGCCTCCAGCAGGGCCGCGGCACCATTCCGCAGGCCGAATTCGACACGGCCGAGCAGGCGCTGACGACCCGTTTCCAGGAAGCCCGCAACCTGGCCCAGACGCGCGAAGGCGAGCTGCGCTACACCCAGGCGATGCAGCTCCAGCAGATCTCCCAGGCGGCCGATCCCATCATCCTGGCGCTCTACACCGAACGCGGCTGCGGCATCCTGCTCTCTCGCGAGGCCGTCATGCGCGTGAACCCCGCGATGGATCTCACCGAGGCCGTGATCCAGCGCGTCAACACCGCCCTGCCGTCGCTGTCGTTCAACCGGATGGCCGTTCCGGCCCAGCAACCGGCCCAGTAACATGGGCCGAGGCCCCGATACGCGTTTCTTCGAGCAACTGCCGGCCCTGACGGTCGGCGAACTCGCGGACCGGATTGGGGGCGAACTCTCGCGCGGCGGAGACCGGAAGGTTTCCGCCGTCGCGCCTCTCGCGTCGGCCGGCGCTGCCGATGTCGCCTTCCTCGGCGACCGCAAATTCCTTTCGGCGCTTGAGACCACGGCGGCCGGCTGCGTCATTGTCCCGCCGTCGGCCGTTGAAGCCGCGCCCGATGGCGCCGCCGTCATCGTCTCGGGCGAGTCCCAGGCCGCGTGGGCCCGGGCTTCGCTTCTGTTCCACCGCCCGATCGCCCTGATCCGCCCCGCCGCCCGCGAAGAGGTGGTCGAGGACGACTCAGTCGTGCTCGAGCCCGGCGTTGTGCTGGGCGTCGGCGTCCGCATCGGCCGCGGAACCCGCGTCGGCGCCAACACCGTCATCGGCCCGGGCGTCCAGGTGGGCCGCGACTGCACCATCGGCTCGAACGTCAGTCTTGGCTTCGCCCTGGTCGGCGATCGCGTCCGCCTGCTGTCAGGCGCGCGGATCGGGGAACCGGGCTTCGGCGCGGCCGGATCGCGCGCCGGACCTGTCGACGTGCCCCAGCTGGGCCGGGTCATCCTGCAGGACGGCGTCAGCGTCGGGGCCAACTCCTGCATCGATCGCGGAGCCTATGACGATACGATCGTCGGCGAGAACACCAAGATCGATAATCTGGTCATGATCGGCCACAACTGCGTGATCGGTCGCAACTGCCTGATGGCGGCCAATACAGGAATCTCCGGGTCGGTCACGGTCGGCGACGGCGTCATATTTGGCGGCAAGGCGGGCGTCGGGGACCATCTGAACATCGGCGAGCGCGCGCGCGTGGCCGCCGGCGCCGGGGTGCTTCAGGACATTCCGGCGGGCGAGACCTGGTCCGGCTATCCCGCCAAACCCCTTCGACAGTTCTTGCGTGAAGCGGTCTGGCTCGCCAAACAGACATCCGGAAAGGCTCGCGCGGGAAAGGCCGGAAATGAGTGACGAAACGGGCGCGGGGGCGACCATAGACTACGCCGAGGTGATGCGGCGCCTGCCGCACCGCTATCCGTTCCTGCTGGTCGACAAGGCCGAGGACTTCGTGTCCGGGACCTCGATCACCGGCATCAAGAACGTCACCCACAACGAGCCCTTTTTCCCGGGCCACTTCCCCATCGACCCGGTCATGCCCGGCGTCATGATCGTCGAGGCCATGGCCCAGACCGGCGCGCTGATGATGTCCAAGACCATGGATGTCGCGGTGGAGGGCAAGATCATCATGTTCATGTCCATCGACGGCGTCCGCTTCCGCAAGCCGGCTCGCCCCGGCGACCAGCTGCGCATGAAGGTGGTCGTGACGAAGCAGCGCGGCGACATCTTCAAATTCCGCGGCGAGACCTTCATCGACGGCAAGCTGGCCGCCGAGGCCGACTTCGCCGCCATGATGGTCACTGTCGACG
>DASRXE010000213.1:0-11227 GCA_035654315.1 Brevundimonas sp. | reverse complement strand
ACGGCTATCTGATCAAGCCGTTACGGCGCGCCTCCCTGGCCGAGCGGGTGCTGGCCGCCTCGGGCGCCCAGCAGATGATGCAGCCCGGACCACCGCCGCCGCCGCCCGAGGATGATCGCGTCGCCCTGACCCGCTTCTCGGGCATCCGCGTCCTGCTGGTCGAGGACAATCCGGTCGGAGCCCTGCTGGCCGCCACCCTGCTGCGCCGCGAGGGCTGTGCGGTCGAGACCGCCGCCAGCGGCCACGAGGCGCTCGATGCGCTGAAGCGGGCTCGTTACGACCTGGTCTTCATGGACATGCGGATGCCCGGCATGGACGGCCCCAGCGCGGCCCGCGCCATCCGCGCCCGCGGCGACGAAACCCCGATCGTGGCTCTGACCGCCAACGCCTTCGCCGAGGACCGCAAGGCCTGTCTCGAAGCCGGCATGGACGATCACCTGGTCAAGCCGCTGGAGCTGGAGTCGCTGCGCGCCTCCCTGACGCGCTGGACGAAAAGCGCGGACCGCGCCAAGGTCGCCGTCGCATAGGGCGCGCGGGGGCGTGGCCCGCGAGGGACCGCCCATGGCTGAAGCCGCCGCCGCCAAGCAGACGACCTGGGACTTCATCAAGTCGCTGCGCGACCGGCGCGTGCTGGTCATGCTGTTTCTGGGCGCAGCGGCGGGGCTTCCGTTCTTTCTGATTTTCGACACGCTGTCGGCCTGGCTGCGGCAAGACGACCTGTCGCTGCAGACCATCAGCGTCTTCGCCCTGGCCACCCTGTCCTATGCCCTGAAGTTCGTCTGGGCCCCCGTCGTGGACCGGGTCAAAATCCCGATTCTGGAGCCGCTGTTGGGCCAGCGCCGTTCGTGGATGGCGCTGATGCAGGTGCTGATCGTGCTGGGCCTTTGGCTCATCGCCGGGTCGGACCCTTCCCTGAATCTCGGGCAGGTCGCCCTGCTGGCCGTCATGGTGGGCTTCTTCGGCGCAACGCAGGACGTGGCCATCGATGCGTGGCGCATCGAGGTGGTGGACGAGAGTTTCTACGGCACCATGGCTGCCGCCTATCAGTGGGGCTACCGCATCGCCATGATCGTGGCCGGCGCCCTGCCGCTGGTGCTGGCGGATCAGTATGGCTGGAACCTCTCCTATGCGGTGATGGCCGGGTGCATGTTGATCGCCGTCGGGGCGACCCTGCTGGCTCCGCGCGAAAAGGCTCAACGGCCGCTGATCAATCTCACCGCCGACATGGTCCCCCAGCCGGCGTTCGAAGTGGCCGAGTGGGCCGGGCGCCTTCTGTTGATCCTGCTTGGCGCCCTCCTGGCGGGGTCGGGCCTCGCCGCCAACGCCACCGTCCTGAACATGGTGCTCGGGCTGTTCGGCCAGTCGGCCGAGGCGGCGGAAGCCTTCAAGGCTGCATGGGAATCTCGGGCCACCGGCATCTTCATCCAGTTCCCGGCGGTCGTCGCGGGACTCGGCCTGATCGCCCTGGCCTGCGTGCCCCTACCCGGGCGCCCGACCCGTCCGGGCGTCTATCTGCGCCGCGCCTATGGCGAGCCGCTAGGTAATTTCTTCCAGCGCTTCAGTCTCAAGTTCGGCCTGCTGATCCTCGCCCTGATCTGCATGTACCGGCTGTCGGACTTCGTGCTGAACCTGATGAATCCGTTCTACATCGACCTCGGCTTCAGCCTCACCCAGATCGCGGAGGTGCGGAAAGTCTACGGCGTCGTCGCGTCGGTGCTCGGCATCGGCGCGGGGGCCTGGTCCGTCACCCGGTTCGGCATCCTGCGCACCATGGTCATTGGGGTCTTCGCCAGCCCGCTGTCGAATCTGATCTTCATCTGGCTCGCCCCGCAGGGAGCCAGCATGTTCGCCCTGTACGGCGCCATCACGGTCGATAATTTCGCCACCGGCTTCGCGGGCACGGCGCTGATCGTCTACATGTCCAGCCTGACGGCGGCGGGGTTCACGGCCACCCAGTACGCCCTGTTCAGCTCGCTCTACGCCATCATCGGCAAGATCATCGCCTCGCAGAGTGGCCGGATCGTTGAAGGCTCGGCGCGGATGGCCGAAGCCGGAGGCTTCACCGCGATGTTCCGGCCCTTGTTCGACCGGTTGCCGGCGGGGGCCTTCACAAAGGGGGCCGAGACCGCCGGGGTGAGCGCTGGTTCCCTCGGGGCGGGCTATGTCACCTTCTTCGTCTATTCGGTGATCATCGGCGCCGTCGCCGTGGTGCTCGCCTTCATCGTGGCGCGGAAGCAGCCGGAGATCGAGGCCCAGGCGGCCCGGGAGGCCGAAACCGCTGCGGCTGCCCGACCCTCCTGATCAATCACGCTTTCAAAAACTGATCCTCAGACCTCCTCGCCGATGGCGCCTTCCTCATAGGCGGCGAATGTCGCGGCGGTGATGATCTCGCTGACCGAGGCGCCGAGCGGGACGATCTGGACCGAGCGTTCGAGCCCGACCAGCAGCGGCCCGATGACTGTGGCGCCGCCGAGGGCCTGGACCAGACGGGTCGAGATGGCGGCCGAGTGGATGCCGGGCATGACGAGGACGTTGGCGTCCTTGGACAGGCGCATGAAGGGGTAGGCGGCGCGCGCCTCGGGATCGAGCGCCAGCTCGGCCGGCATCTCGCCCTCGTATTCGAAGTCGACGCCGCGCTGGTCGAGCAGGCGGATGGCCTCGCGGATCATTTCGCCGCGGTCGCCGGGCGGGTTGCCGAAGGTCGAATAGCTGAGGAAGGCGACCCGCGGATTGCGGCCCAGCCGGCGCACGGTGGCGGCGGCCTGCACGGCGATGTCGGCGAGGTCCTGCGCCCCCGGCAGTTCGTGGATCGAGGTGTCGGCGACGAACAGGGTCCGGCCCCGTGCCAGCAGGATCGACAGGCCGATCATGCGATTGCGCACGTCGAGGACGCGGCGGACCTCCTTCAGCACCATGTTGAAATTGCGGGTCACGCCGGTGACCATCGCGTCGGCCTGACCACGGGCGCACATGGCGGCGCCGAAATAGTTCCGGTCCTGATTGATCATCCGCTGCACGTCACGACGCAGATAGCCGCGGCGCTGCAGACGGCCGTAGAGCCAGTCGACGTAGTCGGTGTTGTGCTCGGAGACGCGGGCGTTGACGATCTCGATGCCCATGTCGGCGAAGTTCAGCCCGGCCTCGGCGGCGTTCTTGTGGATCAGCTCCTCGCGGCCGAGCAGGATGGGGACGCCCAGCTCGGCCTGTTTGAAGCCCCAGGCGGCGCGGATCACGGCGGTCTCCTCGCCCTCGGCGAAGACCACCCGTTTGTCCGGTCCGGCGCGCACGGCCCCCGAGATGTTCTGCATCAGGGCGGCGGACGGATCGAGGCGCGAGCGCAGCTGGGTGCGGTAGGCGTCCATGTCCTCGATCGGCTTGCGCGCCACGCCCGAGTCCATGGCGGCCTGGGCCACGAAGGGCGGGATGTACCAGATCAGGCGCGGGTCGAACGGCGTCGGGATGATGTAGTCGCGGCCGAATTTCAGCTTGCGGCCGCGATAGGCGGCGGCGACCTCGTCGGGCACGTCCTCGCGGGCGAGGGCGGCGAGGGCGTGGGCGCAGGCGATCTTCATGTCGTGGTTGATCTGGCGCGCGCGCACGTCGAGGGCGCCGCGGAACAGATAGGGGAAGGCCAGGACGTTGTTGACCTGGTTCACATAGTCCGAGCGACCGGTGGCCATGATGGCGTCGTCACGGACCGAGGCGACATCCTCCGGGGTGATCTCCGGGTCCGGATTGGCCATGGCGAAAATGATCGGATTGGGGGCCATGGAGGCCACCATCTCCTTGGTGATCGCGCCCTTGGCCGAGAGGCCGAGCACGACGTCGGCGCCGACCATCGCTTCCGCAAGGGTGCGGTGCGGCGTGTCGGTGGCGTGGGCCGCCTTCCACTGGTCGACGTGGTCGCGACCCTTGTAGACGACGCCCTCGCGGTCGACGATGACGGTGTTCTCGGCCCGCACCCCGGCGGCCTTCATGAGACCGATCGAGGAAAGACCCGCGGCCCCGGCGCCGGACAGGACCACCTTGAGGTCTTCCAGCTTCTTGCCGGCGATATGGGCGGCGTTGATCAGGCCGGCGGTCGAGATGATGGCGGTGCCGTGCTGGTCGTCGTGGAACACCGGGATGTCCAGCAGGTCCTGCAGCTGGGCCTCGATCTCGAAGCATTCCGGGGACTTGATGTCCTCCAGATTGACGCCGCCCCAGGTGTCGCCGATGTTCTTGACCACGGTGACGAACTCGTCCGGGTCGGTGGTCTTCACCTCGACGTCGAAGCTGTCGACGTCGGCGAAGCGTTTGAACAGGACCGACTTGCCTTCCATGACCGGCTTGGACGCCATGTGGCCGAGGTTGCCAAGCCCGAGGATGGCCGTGCCGTTGGAGATGACGGCGACCAGATTGCCCTTGGAGGTGTAGTCGTAGGCCTCGTCGACATCGGCGGCGATGGCGAGGACCGGCACGGCCACGCCCGGCGAATAGGCCAGCGACAGGTCCCGCTGGGTCGCCATCGGCTTGATCGGCGCCATGGAGATCTTGCCCGGCTGCGGGCTGCGGTGGAACTCCAGCGCGTCCTCGTCGGAGAAGGTCTGCTTGTCGGTCAGGTCGGGCATGGTCGGAGGCGGGTTCCGGAAGGCGAGGGGCGGGAGGATTGTTCCTAGGCCGGGGGAGGCGAGGGGACAACCGCCCGAGAGGCGCGGGAGGGAGAACGGCGGGCCTTTGTAATGCACCAGCGAGGGGCGGCCGATCCGCGCAGGCGGTGGTCGTGGCAAGGCGCTCCCGGGCGGGGAAATACCGCGCACGTTTTCGTCTAGCGCCCCTCCACCGGGAGGTGGCGCGCCAGGAAGGTCTCGAGTTCGGTCAACACCAGGGTTTCGGCCTTCGTCGACCACCCGCTGTGCCCCTCGTCCTCCAGTTCGACCAGCCGCACGTCCACGCCGGCGCGTTTGAGGGCGCGCTCCATATCCCGTGACTGGTCGAAGGGCGTCAGCCTGTCGTCGGACCCATGGATCAGCAGGGTCGGCGTCCGCCAGCCGTCGATGCGGCGGATCGGAGAGGTGGCCTCCAGCCGTTCGCGGTCCTCCCGTGGATCGCCGATCGACCGGAGCCAGTAGGCGTAGGTGTCGGAATCGTCGCCGTACGCGCGCCGGCTGTGGGCCATCAGGGCCGGCAGGTCGCTGATGCCGGCTATGGACGCCACGCAGCGGTAGAGGTCGCCCTGCGTCGCCCCGCCCCACAGGGCGGCGTATCCGCCATAGCTGGCGCCGACGATGCAGATCCGGGACCGGTCGGCCAGCCCCTCCCGGACCAGTTGTTCGACGCCGGCGGTGATGTCGTCCTGCATCCGGCCGCCCCATTCGCCGTAGCCGGCGGCGGCGAAGTCCCGCCCCATGCCGGCCGAGCCGCGGAAATTCGGCTGGAACACCTGGTAGCCGCGGCTGGCCAGGAACTGCACCCAGCTGTCGTAGGTCAGCTGATCGCGTATCTCGGGGCCGCCGTGGGGCATGACGACCAGGGGCGCGGGGGCGCCGGTGTCGTTGGCCGGCCGGGTCAGGTAACCGAACAGGGCGGTTCCGTCCGCCGCCCGGTAGTCATAGCGGAAGGCGCGGCCCAGGCCGGCTTCCGGAAGACCGTCGTGGGCGGCGCCGATCGGGTCCAGCCGCTTTTCGGCCGGCCGGTAGAGGTAGTAGGTCCCGGGATTGTGCGGAGCCGTGACCTGCAGCACCCAGACCGCGTCGTCGTCTGAGCGGGAGGCGATCCCGACGCTGGCCGCCTCGCCGAAATGGCGGCGCAGGGCGGACATCACCGCCTCGCGCCCGGCGTCCCCGAATTCGCACCGGAAGGTGTCCGCGACCATGCAGCCGCCGAGGAAGGCGTTGGTCTCCAGGTCGACGACGATGCCGGCGGCGTCGTACTGCTGGTCCCGCCAGATGGCCGGGCTGAGGGTGCGGTCGCGGAAGTCGAAGACGTGAACCCCGGCGATCGACTCGGCGTCGTCGTCCTCGGGCCGCACGATCACATAGACCTCGCCGGGCTCTTCCGCCGCGCCGACGAAGGCGTAGTCGGGCAGGTCGCGGATTTCATCCTTCTTCAGACGGAACACCTCGGTCCAGCGGCCGTCCTCGCCGCGGGCCTCCATCACCAGAACCCTGTCCAGCACGCCCCGGCGCACGGTCCGCCCGACGATGTTCCCGTCGCGGTCCGTGATATAGTCGAGGGCGTTGCGGTCCCCGTTCTCGACCTGCTCCGCCTTGCCGGTGAGGATGTCGATCCGGGCGACGTCCAGGCCGTTGTCGGCATAGGTCATCAGGATGTGCCCCGGATCGTGGCGGAGCATGTCGAGCACGGGCCCGGGCTGGCCGTCCCGGGTGGACGGCGGGTCGATCTCGATGTAGCCGCCGCCATCGCGTGCGACGGAGAAAAGTCCCTGGCCGTAGCGCCAGTTGCGGATGTCGCCGTCGGCGCGGTCGCCCTCCCGGTCGATGTCCAGCAGGGTCATCCTGACGATCAGCCGGTCCTCGCCCTTCCAGCGGAACCAGTCGATGAACTGGCCGCCGAAATCCTCATTGGCCGTGCTGCCCAGCACCGCGGTCGCGACGCCGTCCTGCAGGTCGTGGACATACAGATTGCGCACGTCGCCGGACCGGCGGATGAACGCCAGATAGCGCCCCGACGGCGACAGGGCGGGACTCGACAGAACCGTTTCCGCGGTGAAGTCCGCGGTGGTCGGCGGCGCGGCCGCCTCCTGCGCCCCGGCCGACCCCGCCCACAGCACCAGGGCGGCGGCCACCGCCGCCGTCATCGCCTTGCTCATCAAAAAAGCCCCCCGTCGTGCTGCTATAGCGTTCCCGTGCCCTCGATCTCGATCGGGCCGGTCATGAAGACGTGGCCGGTGGCCTCGTCCCAGTCGATCTGGAGCTCGCCGCCGTCGGCCTCGACGACGGCATGGCGGCCGGTCAGGCCGCGGCGCGCGGCGGCGACGAGGGCGGCGCAGGCGCCGGTGCCGCAGGCCCTGGTCAGGCCGGCGCCGCGCTCCCACACCCGCAGCCGGATGCGGTCGGGGGCGAGGACGTTGGCGAAGCCGACGTTGACGCCGGCGGGGAACAGCGGGTGGTGCTCGACCAGCGAGCCGGAGCCGCGCACGAAGGCGTCGTCCTGGCGGTCGGTGAAGAAGATCACGTGCGGATTGCCCATCGAGACCGCCCCGGGCGTATGCAGGATCGGCGCGTCGATGGGGCCCACCTGAAGCTCGATGCCGCGGGTGTCCATCTCCTCGGCGAGCGGGATTTCCGTCCAGTCCGTGCCGGGCTCGCCCATATCGACTTTTACGTGGGCCGTGGTCGTCGACCCTTCGGGATCTCCCGACCCGACACGGCCCCGGACGCGCCAGGCTGTCGTCGGCCCGCCGAGGGTGTCGATCACCACCGAATCCTTGCCGGTCGATTGCATCAGCAGCCAGCCGACGCAGCGCAGGGCGTTGCCGCAGGTCTCGACCTCGCCGCCGTCGGCGTTCCAGACACGCATGAAGGCCTCGGCCCTGTCCGAGGGTTCGATGGAGATCAGCTGGTCGCAGCCCTGTCCGGTTGCGCGATCCGCGATGGCGCGCACCTGATCCCCCGTCGGCGTGAACGGCGTCTCGAGCGCATTGACCACGACGAAGTCGTTGCCGGCGCCGTTCATGCGGACGAAAGGACGGGTCATCGGGCGGATATAGCCGTTGCCGGTTCCTTGCGCGAGCGACGCGCGTTATCGCTGGACCATGAGCAGCGCCGACGCCGATCCCGCGACCGATCCGAACCGCCAGGGCTGGCGGCTCCGGGCGCGGATGCGGTATCTGTACCACGGCTCGTCGCCGGCGGCGGTGCGCTTCCGCCTGACCGTCATCGTCGTCGATTTCGCCATCATTGGCTTCTTCCTCGCGGCGCCGATCCTGCGCGAGGCGGGTTGGGCCTTCTATGTCATCGACGTGATCGTCGCCCTCGTGCTGGCGGCCGACCTCGCCGCCCGGGCGATGGCCTACACCGACATCAAGGACTGGCTGAAACGGCCGTCGACGTGGATCGACCTGTTCATCCTCGCCACCCTGATGTTCCCGCAGTCGCTGTACAATTTCGGCTTCCTGCGGATGCTGCGGCTGTGGACCCTGCTCAGCTCGGACTTTTTCTGGCGCACCATCGGGCAGCGCTTCGACGACACCCGGGTCGAGGAGGTGACGCGGGCCATGGCGGCGCTGGTGACCTTCGTCTTCGTGGCCACCGGCTTCGTCTACGCCACCTTCCGCGGCCGGCACGAGGACCTGCACGGCTATCTGGACGCCCTGTATTTCACGGTCGCCACCCTGACCACGACGGGCTTCGGCGACATCACCCTGCCCGGCAACTGGGGGCGGGTCCTGTCGATCATCATCATGCTGACCGGCATCACCCTGTTCCTGCGGCTGGCCCAGACCCTCGTGCGGCCGCACAAGGTCAGGTTTCCCTGCCCGACTTGCGGCCTGCAGAAGCATGACCCCGACGCGGTCCACTGCAAGGCCTGCGGCGAGACGCTGTGCATCCCGGACGAGGGGCATCACTAGCGGGTGGGCCGCGGTCGGCCCTTCAGAGCTCCGGACCTGACGCGGCCTGGGCGCTTCGCGGGACACCGGGCCGCGTCGGGTCGAGAAGGGCGGAGCCTTCTGACCGCGGCCCCACCGAGAATGACAAAACCGTAACCTCGCGCCCCCGCGGCTTGTGACGGGGCGTCCGCCCGGTAAGGTGCCGGCCGACCAATCGTCGGGGACCTTCCAATGATCCGCTCCACCACCGCTGCGCTCGCCGCGCTGCTTGCCTCCACCGCCCTTGCGAGCGCCGCCATGGCCCAGACCACGCCCGTCCATTCCTCAAGCGAGGCGTCCGGCGCCGGTTTCGCGACGTCCGACGCGACGGACCCCTATCTGTGGCTGGAAGAGGTCGAGGGCGAGCGGGCCATGGCCTGGGTCGAGGAACACAACGAGCGTTCGCTGGGCGTGCTGCGCGGCGATCCGCGCTTCGACGCCCTGCACCAGCAGGCGCTCGAGATCGTCCAGTCGAGGGATCGCATCCCCTATCCGGGCTTCAATCACGACGGCACGGTCGACAATTTCTGGCAGGACGCCGAACACGTCCGCGGCGTCTGGCGGACCACGACGCTGGACAGCTACCGCACCGTCGAGCCGCAGTGGGAGACGGTGCTGGACTTCGACGCCCTGGCCGCGGCCGAGGGCAAGAACTGGGTCTACAAGGGCGCGACCTGCCTGCCGCCCGAGGAGACCCGCTGCCTGATCAGCCTGTCGGACGGCGGCAAGGACGCGGTCACCGTGCGCGAGTTCGACCGGGCCACGAGGTCGTTCGTCGAGGGCGGCTTCGTGCTGCCGGAATCCAAGGGCGGGGCGTCGTGGGTGGACGCCGACACCCTGCTGGTCTCGCGCGACTTCGGGCCAGGAACGATGACCAGCTCGGGCTATCCGATGATCGTCAAGGTGCTGAAGCGCGGCCAGACGCTGGATCAGGCGCAGACGGTCTTCACCGGCCAGCCGACCGATGTCTCGGTGGCGGGCTATACGCTGCGCGACGCCGACGGCGCGGTCCAGGCGACGCTGATCAACCGCGGCGTCAGCTTCTACGAGGGCGAGACGCACCTTCTCGGCGCTGATGGCGTGACCACGAAGCTGGAGCTGCCGGCCAAGTCGAACATCAACGCCCTGGTGCAGGGCCAGCTGGTGGTGACCACCGACCAGAACTGGACCGCGCCCTCGGGGCAGGAATTCCGCACCGGCGACGTCATCGCCTGGGACCTTGAGCGCTGGTTGGCCGATCCGGCGACGCCGGCGCAGCTGGTCATCCGGCCGGGCGAGCGCGAGGCCATCGAGGGCATCAGCAACACCCGCAACAAGCTGGTCGTCGCCCTGTACGAAAACGTGCGCGGCTCGGTCTACGCCTATGAGCCGAACCCCGCCGGCGAGTGGCGCCGGACCCGGCTGGACCTGCCGCAGAACGTCACCGTCGGCGTCGGCTCGGCCAGCGAGCGCGACGACCGGGTATTCGTCAGCGTGGCCGGCTATCTGAATCCATCCAGCCTGTATCTCGCCGACGTCTCCACCGCCGCGGCGCCCGAGGTGGTCAAGTCTCTGCCGGCCAAATTCGACGCCACGGGCATGGTGGTCGACCAGTTCGAGGCGACCTCGGCCGACGGCACGAAAATCCCCTATTTCGTGGTCCACAAGGGCGACATGCCGATGGACGGGTCGAACCCGACCCTGCTGTACGGTTACGGCGGCTTCCAGAGCTCGCTGTTGCCCGGCTATTCGGCCACCGTCGGCAAGCTGTGGCTGGAGCGCGGCGGCGTCTACGTCATCGCCAATACGCGCGGCGGCGGCGAGTTCGGGCCGCGCTGGCACCAGGCGGCGCTGCAGGAGAACCGCCAGCGGGCGCACGAGGACTTCCAGGCGGTGGCCGAGGACCTGATCGCGCGCGACATCACCAGTCAGCCGAAGCTGGGGATCATGGGCGGCTCGCAGGGTGGCCTGTTCATGGGGGCGATGCTGACCCAGCGCCCCGACCTGATCAATGCGGCGGTCATCCAGGTGCCGCTGTTCGACATGCTGCGCTTCCACAAGCTGCTGGCCGGCGCCTCGTGGATGGCCGAATACGGCAATCCGGACGTGCCCGAGGAGCGGGCGTGGATCGAGGCCTATTCGCCCTACCAGAACCTGCGCGCGGGCCAGCCCTATCCGGAGGTGTTCATCCACACCTCGACCAAGGACGACCGCGTCCATCCCGGCCACGCCCGCAAGGCGGCCGCGCGGATGGAGGAGCTGGGTTATCCGGTGCTGTTCTACGAGAACACCGACGGCGGCCACGCGGCGGGGGCCAACCTGCGCGAGACGGCGCGGCGGATCGCGCTGGAATACACCTATCTGACCCGGCGCCTGATGGATGAGCCGGCGGCCGACTGACCGGAGTTCGAGAATGAACCGACTGCTTCTGACCGCCGCGATCCCGGCGTTGCTGCTGGGCGGCTGCGCCACCGGCTCGGCCGAGAGCCCGATCTACGGTCTGGCGCCCGACATGGTGCAGGGACCGCTGGAGCCGGCGCCGGCCGCCCCGCCGCCGCACTTTCCCGCCGACCTGAGCCCCGCCGGGGTGCGCGCCGCCGACGATCATCTGGCGCTGGAAGAGGTCGAGGGGGCCGAGGCCATGGCCTTCGTCGCCGA
>DASRXE010000212.1:0-2546 GCA_035654315.1 Brevundimonas sp. | reverse complement strand
GCGCCGCTCGCGTTCCACCCAGGCGTATTTCGACTTGGGCCAGCCCAGGGCGGCGGCGGTCGCCTGATCGATCTCGGACACGGGGGGCCTCCGGGGGAACGGCCAAGTCTGGACGAGGAGAGGCCAGTTTTCCAGCGGGGGGAGGTCGTCGTTTGATCCATAGGCGAAGTTCGGCTCCTGACCCGTTGCACACGCTGGACACGGCCGCTGGTGTGTGAACAGTCGGCGAGATGCGTCACCAACTGAAGCGTCTCGAGGCTATCTCGGCTGTCGCATTTGCGATCATCTTCAGCATTGGCACCTGGGCGCAGTTTGCACTGCCCTATCCCCGGAGCGGGCCGTGGCCACGAGGGTGCTACTTTGGTGATGCACTGATCGTTTTCATCAACTGCGACAGCTCGGTTCCGGGATGGGTCGAGCCGATTTTGACGTGGACGTGGTATTTGACTTGGGGATGGTATTGGCCTGCGACCTTCCTGGTCCCCTTCGCACCGTTGCTCGGCATTCCATTGGCGATAATCTGGCTCGGGACCATCGTCCTGGCCAGCCGTTGGGTGCGGAGAACAATCATCGCGTGGCGGCATAGATTGAACGCGCGATCTGCAACTTCGTGATGGTCCCTTTCGCCATGGGTCGGGTGCACCGCCGGATCAGATAGTTGGCCGGTTGGATGTCAGCCCAACTCAACGTCCACCCCATCACCCACCACCGACGTTTCACACGTCCGTTCCGGGCGCCCGCCCGCCTAGTCTCCAGCCAACGCCGCCCTTACCTCCCCTGCCCCGGACGGCAGCGGCGCCGCCGGGTCGCGCAGCCAGGCCTCGACGTCGCGGTAGACGGTCTCGGCCTGCAGGTCGCGGTTCAGGATGTGCCAGCCGTCGGGGTAGAAGGCGGTGCGCAGGCCGGGGCGGGCGCCGGCGCGCTGCAGGGCCTGACGCATCGGCTCGGGGCGGATGACGTTGTCGTGGGCGCCGTAGAGCAGCAGGGTCGGGGCGCGGACGTCGCCGAGGCGGCGCGAGGCGCTCTCCATCAGGTCAACGAGGCCGTACAGGGCGTCGAAGCGGGTGGTGATCAGGCTGTTCGGGTCGCGGTAGTTGCGGATCAGCTCCAACCGGTTGTCGGAGGCTGGCCGGTCCCGCACGGCCCATTCCGGCGGCTCGACGGCGCGGTCGCCCATGGTGCCGGCGGCGAACCACAGGCCGGCGCTGTTGAGCGGCCCCTGTGCGGTCCAGCCCCACACCGCCGGCGCCAGCAGGATCAGGCGGTCGGCGTCGGGCGGGCGGTCCGAGGCGAAGGCGACGATGGCGACGGCGCCGCCCATGCTTTCGCCGGCCACGGCGATGGTCGCGCGCGGGTGGCGGGCGCGGGCGAGGGCGACGGTGGTGCGCAGGTCCTCGGCCATGCGGGCCTCGCCGGCCCAGACGCCGCGGCCGGGGGCCTGGCCGAAGCCGCGCTGGTCTATGGCCCAGGTCTCGATGCCCTGCTCGGCCCACCACGGACCGGCGAGGCGGAAGGCGGCCCGGCTGTCGTTCATGCCGTGCAGGGCGACGATCACCGCCCACGGCTCGTCGTCGGGCGTCCAGCGCGCCAGCGGCAGGCGGGCGCCGTCGTCCATGACGACGTGGCGGGCTTCGAGGGCGGGGCCGGCGAAGCCCGGCGGCGGCGTCATCGGCGGCTGGATGGCGGGCGTGGCGCAGGCGGCGAGTGCAAGGACCAGGGACAGGACGGCCAAGGCGCGCACGATCATGCGGCCAGAATGCCCCGAACCCTCTGGCGAAGATACGGCAGCACCTCGTCCTCGAACCACGGGTTCCGCTTCAGCCAGGCGGTGTTGCGCCACGACGGGTGCGGCAGGGGCAGGATGGCGGGGGCGTAGTCGCGCCAGGCCCGGACGGTGTCGGTCATGTTCGGCCGGGCGCGGGCGCCGAGGGCCCAGACCTGGGCGTAGCCGCCGACCAGAAGAGTCAGCTCGACCTGCGGCAGTTCGGCCAGCAGCTGCGGCCGCCAGAGCTCGGCGCAGCGGCGCGGCGGCGGGTAGTCGCCGCCCTTCGGCGCCGTCCCGGGATAGCAGAAGGCCTGGGCGGCGACGCCGAGGCGGCGGTCGGCGTAGAAGGTCTCGTAGTCGACGCCCATCCAGTCGCGCAGGCGGTCGCCGGAGGGGTCGGTGAACGGCAGACCGCTCTCGTGCACGCGCCGGCCGGGGGCCTGGCCGCAGATCAGCAGCCGGGTCTCGGGGAAGACGCGGACCACCGGGCGCGGGGTGTGCGGCAGCTGGCCGAGGCAGGCCCGGCAGGCGCGGATGTCGGCGAGGACGGCGTCCAGTCCGGTTGGATCAGGCGAAGTCGTCATCGCTTTCGGCGGCCGGCGGGCGCGCGGCGAGGGCCGCGGCGGTCTCGGCCTCGGTCGGCAGGCGCAGGCGGATGACGCCCTTGAAGGCGTTCGGATCGACCGCCTTGCCCTTCTTGGTGATGGTCAGCCGGCCCTGACGCATCAGGCCAAGGGCGCAGGCGCGCACCTTGGGCAGCATGCGCTGCCACTGCTCAGGC
>DASRXE010000211.1:0-4221 GCA_035654315.1 Brevundimonas sp. | reverse complement strand
CCCGTCAGCTTGCGTGAACCGGTCGCGGCGGAGCGCGGACGTTCAGCCGAAAATCCATCAAGGCCCCCGTAACGCGAAAGCAGGGGGCCACATCGGTTCCGGGCCGAACGCCCGCGCTCCGCCGACCTCCCCACACCGCTTGCCGACAAGCGGCGCCGACGGCTGCCCGATGCAGGGCTGACGCCGCCCGTCCGCCGCGCTAAACCGCCCCGACATTCCCATCAGGAGCCCGCCATGACCGTCGCCGCCCGCCTCGCCGAACTCGGCATCAACCTGCCGGAACCCGCCAAGGCGGTCGCCAACTACGTGCCCTACGTTCAGACCGGAAACCTGCTCCACATCTCGGGCCAGTTGTCCAACGACGCCTCGGGCGGGATCAAGGGCACGGTCGGCGCCGACGTCTCCCCCGAACAGGCCCAGGCCGCCGCCCGCCTGTGCGGCGTCAACCTGCTGGCCCAGATGTCGGCCGCCCTCGACGGCGACCTCGAGCGCGTCGTCCGCGTCGTCAAACTGGGCGGCTTCGTCCAGGCCGCCGGCGACTTCGAGGCCATCCCCGCCGTCATCAACGGCTGCTCCGACCTGATGGTCGAGGCCTTCGGCGACAAGGGCCGCCACGCCCGCTCCGCCGTCGGCGTCTACCGCCTCCCCCTCGGCTTCGCCGTCGAGGTCGACGCCATCGTGGAAGTCCGCTGATCGTGAGCCGAAACTGTTCCTTCTCCCCTTGGGGGAGAAGGTGGGCGGCGGAGCCGCCCGGATGAGGGGTAAGATTCGGCTGACAGGCTGGTCGGCAATGAGCGTGCGGCTAACAGCCCCCTCATCCGTCTCGCTCCGCGAGCCACCTTCTCCCCCGAGGGGAGAAGGCCGTGCCTGACTTCACCCTCCACGTCCACAACACGGTCGCCGACATCGGCCGCGAGGCCTGGGACGCCTGCGCGTCCCCCTCCGGCGACCCGTTCGTCTCCTTCGACTTCCTCGACGCCTGCGAGGCCTCCGGCAGCGCCGTCCCGCGCGAGGGCTGGGCCGGCCGCCATCTGACGCTTGAGGACGAAACCGGCCGCGTCCTCGGCGTCATGCCCCTCTGGCTCAAGGGTCACAGCCAGGGCGAATACGTCTTCGACCACAGCTGGGCCGACGCGTATGAGCGCGCCGGCGGCCGCTACTATCCCAAACTGCTCGCCGCCATACCCTTCACCCCCGTCACCGGCCCGCGCTTCCTCGCCCACCCTGACGCCGACCCCGCCACGGTCCGCGAGGCCCTGCTGCAGGGCGCCCTGACCCTCACCGGACGGCTCGGCGTCTCGTCACTGCACGTCAACTTCCCGACCGACGACGAATGGCGCGCTATGGGCGCGGCCGGACTGCTCCAGCGCCGGGACATGCAGTACGTCTGGCGCAATGGCGGCTACGAAACCTTCGACGACTTCCTCTCGGCCCTGTCGTCCAGTCGCCGCAAGACCATCCGCCGCGAGCGGCGCGAGGCCAACACCGGCCTCGACATCCGCGTCCTCACCGGCCCCGACATCACCGAGGCCCACTGGGACGCCTTCTTCGCCTTCTACATGGACACCGGCTCGCGGAAGTGGGGCCGGCCCTACCTGACCCGCGACTTCTTCAGCCGCATCGGCGCCGCCATGGCCGATCGCATCGCCCTGATCATGGCCTTCCGGGGCGACACCCCCATCGCCGGCGCCCTCAACCTGATCGGCCGCGAGGCCCTCTACGGCCGCCAGTGGGGGGCGCTGGAAGAGGTCCCCTTCCTCCATTTCGAGCTCTGCTACTACCGCGCCGTCGAATTCGCCATCGCGCGGGGCCTGTCGCGCGTCGAGGCCGGGGCCCAGGGCGAGCACAAGATCGCCCGCGGCTACCTGCCCTCGCCCGTCTACTCGGCGCACTTCATCGCCGACCCGGCGCTGCGGGCTCCGGTCGCCGACTACCTGGCGCGCGAACGCCCGGCCGTCGACGCCGAGATGGACGCCATGGCCGCCGAACTGTCGCCCTTCCGCAAGGACCTCGGGTGACTCAGTCCCGCCGCTCGCCGCCGATGAACCAGCCGGCGATCCAGCTGACCACGCCGGTGACGATGGCCGCTCCGATGCCGGCCCACAGGCCGTCGACCACGAACCCGCCCAGCAGCGCCGCCACCAGACCGATCACCGCCGCGTTCACCACCAGCAGGAACAGGCCGAAGGTAATCAGCGTCAGCGGAAAGGTCAGGAAGGTCAGCACCGGCCGCACGATGGCGTTGGCGATCCCCAGCAGGACGGCCGCCAGCAGCAGCGTGGTCGTGTCGCTGAACGCGACGCCCGGCACGATCTGGGCGGCCAGCCACAGGGCCAGACAGGTGACGAGAAACTGGACGATGAAACGCAGCATGGCCGACTCCCTTTTGACCTTGACCATAACACCGCAGGGCCGCCGGGGCTCCCCTCCCCGCGCCGGCGTTGCTAGCCTCGCCTGATCAGCCGGAGCCCGCCATGACCCTCCACGCCCCCTACGACCCCGACAACATCTTCGCAAAGATCCTGCGCGGCGAGATTCCGGCGGTGAAGGTCTGGGAGGACGACCACGTCCTCGCCTTCATGGACGTCTTCCCCCAGTCCGAGGGCCACGTCCTGGTCATCTCGAAAACCTCGACCGCCCGCACCCTGCTGGAGATGGAGCCCAAGGCCCTCGGTCGCCTGATCGGCGCCACCCAGCGCACCGCCCGCGCCGTCGTGAAGGCCCTGCAACCCGAGGGGTTCCAGATCATGCAGTTCAACGGTGAGGCTGGCGGCCAGACCGTCTTCCACCTGCATTTCCACATCGTGCCGCGCTGGCCGGACCGACCCATGAAGGGCCATGGCCACGCCCCCATGGCCGAGCCGGAGACGCTGCGCGCCCTCGCCGACCGCATCGCCGCCGCGCTCGATTGACCGCGGCCCGGCCTGCCAGCATAAGGACCGCCGTCACGACGGTCGCCGGTTTAGCTCAGCTGGTAGAGCAGCGGTTTTGTAAACCGAAGGTCGCGGGTTCGATTCCTGCAACCGGCACCGGTCGCATCAGGCGGCGTTCTGCTCAGGCTCCGCGGCGCGGGTCCGTCGGGCTTCGTGCAGACGGGCGAAATGCCCGGCCGCGCCCTGACCGAACAGGACGGGATCGGCCGAATGCGCATCTTCTATGACGGCGAGCACGACGTCGATCGCCTCCTCCCGCGTCGGCCGCTGCCCGTCGGCCAGCCGGTCCAGCAGGTCGAGCAACATCTCACGGCGTTCCCGCGCCTGCGCCTTCAGCGCCTTGGCCCCCGGCCCCGGGTTCCGCGTCGCTGCAAGGGGTGGCGGCTTCGGCGCCTCGGAAAGGTCGAACACCGCGGGCGCCGGAGCGAAGCCGGGCACGGCGTCCAGCACCGGCGGCGGCGTCCGTTCAGCCACGCCGGCCGCCCGGGCCAGCCGCCCGCCGTTCAGATCCTCGACGGTTTCAGCGGCCCGACATTTACCGCAACGACGGCATCGCTCCGAAAGGTGGCGTTCGGACCAGTAGTAATCGTGCCTGCAAAGCAGTGGTTTGAGCGGCGATAACATAGTGACCTTCCCCCGGACCTGTAACGAATCGCCGGATCGGAAAGACTTTGTCAACCATCGTTCACTCGAAAGGCGATCAACCCCCGCCGAGTGTGACCGCCACGCGATAGGTCACGAAGGCCGCGAGATAGGCCAGAGCGAACATGTAGGCGACCATCACCCACATCCATTTCCACGAATTGGTCTCGCGCTTGACCACGCCCAGCGTCGCCACGCACTGCGGCGCGAACACGTACCAGGCCAGGAAGGCCAGCCCCGTGGCCAGCGACCACTGGCCTGCCAGGGTGGTGGCCAGAACCGCTGTCGCGGTCTCGGGATCGGCCACGGCGTAGACGGTGCCGAGGGCGGCCACCGCCACCTCTCGCGCCGCCATGCCGGGGATCAGGGCGATGACCATCTGCCAATTGAAGCCTATGGGCGCGAAGATCGGCTCCAGCGCCTGCCCCATCATGCCGGCGAAGCTGTAGTCGATGGCCGCCTGGGTCGCCCCCTCCGGCGGATACGGGAAGGCCGACAGGGCCCAGACCAGCACCATCAGCGGCAGGATGATCCGCCCGGCCCGCTCGAGGAAGATCCGCGCCCGGAGCCACAGATTGAACAGCACGCTGCGCAGGTCCGGCGTCTTGTAGGCCGGCAGCTCCATCATGAACGGCTCGACCGCGCC
>DASRXE010000210.1:0-2961 GCA_035654315.1 Brevundimonas sp. | reverse complement strand
CCGTCGGGCGGGGCGACCACGGTGGTCGACCAGCCCATGACATGATCGCCGCTGAACAGGGCGTTCTCCTCGCGCAATACGAAGGCCATGTGATTCGAAGCGTGGCCCGGCGTCGCCATCGCCTCGATCGTCCACCCGTCGCCGGTCACGACCTCGCCGCCGTTCAGGACTACATCCGGCGCGAATTCCTCGTCCTCATCCTCATCGAGCGCGCCCGAGGCGTGGACGACCCGCGCCGGCGGTCGCGCGGCCAGCACCGGCGCCCCGACGGCCCTCGCGAAGGGGCGGGCGAGGGGAGAGTGGTCGCGATGGGTGTGGGTGACCAGCACGTGGCTGACGCTCTGGCCTTCGACCGCCGCCAGCATGGCCGCCAGATGGGCCGCGTCCGGTGGGCCGGGGTCGATCACCGCCACGCCCGCCCCGGCCTCCGCCCGCCCCACGATATAGGTGCCGGTGCCGGTGAAGGTGAATGGACCGGGATTGTCCGCGATCACGCGCCGGATCAGCGGCGAAACCGGGTCGACCCGGCCATAGGCCACCTCCAGTTCGCGCACGAAGGGGATCATCGCCCGACGGTCTCCGCCCGGCCCAGCCCTTGCGTCGGGACCCTCCAAACCGTCCGAGGAGTGCCTGACATGGCCGTTTCCATCGCCCTGGCTGTCTCAAAACGGCTCCAGCCCATCGCGGCGGCCTTCCTGTGTCTCATGGCGGCGCAACTGGTCGTGGCGTCCTGCACGCCGGAGCCGGCGCCCTACGCCGTCCGGGTCGGCCTGGTTCGCTGACCGGACCTCTATAGCGGAACGCGGCTGAGATCGTAGCCCGCCGCGGCCGCCGCATTCCGCAGGGCCTCGGGCTCGCCGCCCGCCAGCCGCTCCGCCATCGCCCAAGCGGCCGCGGATCGCATTCCGGAGCGGCAGAAGAACACCGCCTTGTCTTCCGGTCCGAGGCCGTCGAGCGCCTCGCGGGTGGCCTGGACCGCGGACGCGTCGGGCAGGCCGCGCACGGGGGCGTGCACGACCGTCAGTCCGGCCTCGGCGGCGGCCTGTTTGATCTCCGAAGCCGGCGGCTGCCCGGGCTCTTCCGCGTCGGGTCGGTGATTCACCAGGCAGTTGAAGCCGGAGGCGCGGAGATCCGCCATCTGCGCCGGAAGGACCTGTCCAGTGACCCAAACCTGCGGCGAAAGAGGGCGGAGAGATGCATTCATTGCGGCCATTTACGTATCAATTACAGTAAGGTGGCGGGGTGTGTGGCGGGATTGCGACAGACTGGCCACGATTGGGTTACGGCGCCGTAATTATGCTGCGCTCCGGCATTGCCAAGTCTAAGGTTAGGGCAATCTGCGTGCATTGGGGTGCGCGGAGTTTGGTTGCCGTCGATGCTCGCTTCCTTCTTGGATGCGCCCGGCGGTTTCAGGAGGACCACCCTTTGAAGACCCAAACCATCAAGCAGCGTTTGCTGCACTCGACCATGATCGGCGGAACGGCGCTTATGGCGCTGGTGGCGGCTCCTGCCCTCACCCTGATGACGCCGTCGGTCGCCGTCGCGCAGAACCTGACCCAGGGCGCCGTCGCCGGCACCGTGGAGAACCAGGCTGGAACTCCGGTCGCCGGAGCCGAAGTCACCCTGACCTCGGTGAGCCAGGGCTTCTCGCGCAGCTTCACCACCGATGCTGACGGCAGCTTCCGCGCCGTCGCCCTGCCGCAAGGCGGGTATGAAGTCGTCGTCAACGCGCCGGGCTACAATTCTCTGACCGACACGGTCTCCGTCGGTTCGGGCGGCACCGCCTCGCTGATCCTGACCCTGGGCGCCGCGGCCGACAACGCGACGCAGATCGACGAAGTCGTCGTCGTCGGCGTGCGTCGCGCCGTTTCGGAATTCGACGCCACCACGACCGGCCTCACGGTCAACGTCGAGGAACTGTCGCGCAACGTCCCGGTCGGCCGTGACGCGACCTCCATCGCCCTGCTAGCCCCCGGCGTGACCGCCTCGGACACCGCCTTCGGCAACATCCCGACGATCGGCGGCGCCTCGGCCGGTGAGAACACCTATTTCATCAACGGCCTGAACATCACGAAATTCCGTGACTTCACCGGCTCGTCGACGGTTCCGTTCGAGTTCTATCAGACGATCGAGACCAAGACCGGCGGCTATTCGTCGGAATTCGGTCGCGGCACCGGCGGCGTGCTGAACGGCACGACCAAGTCGGGCGGCAACGAGTGGGAATTCGGCGTCACGGCCTACTGGGAGCCGGACAGCCTGCGCGAAGACTCGCCGGCCACCTATCTCGGCCAGAACTACTTCGACGAGAGCTCCCGCACGGATGTCATCTTCGACTTCGGCGGCCCGATCATCAGGGATCGCCTGTTCATCTTCGGCCTGTACAACTGGCGCGAACGTGAAGCCTTCGACGTGGGGTCCCTCGGCACCTTCCCGAATCCGGACTTCGGCGTGATTGGCGCCGCCGCCACCAGCGTCACCACGGACGATCCGTTCTACGGCGGCAAGATCGACTTCCTGGTCACTGACGATCACCGTCTGGAGTTCACCTACTTCTCGGACGAGCAGACGTCGAACACCCAGAACTACTTCGTCGACGCCGATGGCGAACGGGTGGGCACCTATACGGAGTCGAACTTCAAGTTCGGCGGCGAGAACTGGATCGCCCGTTACACCGGCGTGTGGACCGACTGGCTGACGACCTCGATCGCCTACGGCGTCAACGAGTATAACGAAGCCCAGACCTCGCCCGGCGACGACTGCGCCTTCATCAGCTCGACGGCCGTCACCGACCCGCGTCGCGGCTGCTGGGGCACGCCGACTTCCCAGGTCGCGTTCAACGACGACCAGCGCACCATCTTCCGCGCCGATGTCGACATCTACGCCGACTTCTTCGGTTCGCACCACTTCCGCTTCGGTATTGACCAAGAGACGCTGGAATCCACCCAGCAACTGGACTACTCG
>DASRXE010000209.1:0-19901 GCA_035654315.1 Brevundimonas sp. | reverse complement strand
CGACCCGCGCCACCGCGAGCCGGACCGCCTCCGGGGTGACGGCGAAGGTTTGCGCCAGACGCTGAACGTCCGGCTCGGCCACCGTGCCCGGCTCAAGGGCGGGGGGTGCGCCGCCGCCGGACGGAATGGGTATATCGGCCGTCACGTCCATCGGTCGCGTCCTCCAGGCGAATGGTGAACCGGTAACGCGCTAAAGAGCGGGTTGGCTCCTGTGTCGGGCGGCCGACGTTCGGCGCCCGCGAGGGAACTCCCTGTCGGCGGCGCTGTTGGCCGGACATGGACAGCAAGCCCCCGGACAGAACACCCGCCGCCCGCTCATCCGGCCTCGTGGTCGGAGGTCTTGGCGGCCCCGAGGAGGAGATGCTCGAATCCGGGCAGGAGGAGGTCTTCTCGCGGACCGAGGTCGAGAGCGGTCGGATCGAGCATGGCGCCAGGGCCGGTGGACGCGGCGGCGATCAGGAGGGCGACCGCAAGCCGCCCTCAGATCCGGAGGCCTGATCCGGGCCGGGCCAAAGTTTGCGCCTCCGCTTCGAACTTCCACGCCCCGCGCCGGTTGGACGTCGCGAACCACAAGGGAGCAGACAATGCACGCGCAAGAAATGATCGCCGCCCACCCCCACGTCCGGGGTGAGGTCAACACCGCCCTCGCCCGCTGCGTCGAAACCTGTTTCGACTGCGCCCAGGTCTGCGTCTCGTGCGCCGACGCCTGTCTTGGCGAGGCCAACGTCGCCTCTCTGGTCCAGTGCATCCGGCTCAACATGGACTGCGGCGACGTCTGTCTGACCACCGGCCTGATCGGCGCCCGCCGCTCGGGCGGCGACGTGCCCCTGATCGCCGCCCAGCTGCGAGCCTGCGAACTGGCCTGCGGCCGGTGCGCGGCCGAATGCGAGCGCCACGCGGCCGAGCACGAGCATTGCCGCATCTGCGCCGAAGCCTGCCGGCGGTGTGAGCGCGCCTGCCGCGAGGCGATCGCGAGCCTGCCGGGCGCGGACGCGCCGCGACACTGAGCTCGCCCCCGGGCCTGGACCCGTCGGCGGCGATGACCGGCGCGTCTAGGCGACGTGGGCGGACTGCTGGCGTTCGAGGTGCAGATAGCGGGGGTTGAAGTCGCCGACGTCGCGCATCCGCTCCCACGACGGGAAGACGATATTGCGCTTGTTGCGCGTGATCAGGCCGTCCGCCTCGAGCGACTTCAGCGTCCGGTTCACGTGCACGGGCGTCAGGCCCACCGCGTCGGCGAGTTGTTCCTGGGTGATCGGAAGTTCGAAACCGCCGCCGTCGATCAGGCCGTGGGCCTCCATCCGGATGGCGAACTCGCACAGAAGATGGGCCAGGCGCGTGCGCGCATCCCGCCGTCCGACGTTCAGCACCCACTCGCGGAAGATCGAGCCCTCGACGAGGACGGCGGCTATGACGGCATGCCTGACAAGCGGTCGCGCGTCGACGAGATCCTGCAGATCCTTGCGCGGAATGAAGGCCACGTCTCCGCGCGTCAGCATCTGGACGCTGTGGTCCGCCACGTCGAGGAACAGGTGCTGCAGGTCCACAGCGTCGCCCGGGATGTGCAGGGCGACGATCTGTCGAACCCCGTCGCCCGTGAGCTTCTGGCGATAGGCGAAGCCGGAGCCAAGCACCCCGCAAACGGTGGGCACGTCGCCCTCGCGGGTCAGATACGACGAGGCTTCCACGGTGCGGGTTCGGTGCGGCAGGGCCAGTATGGCCCGGCGGTCCCCCTCCGGAAGGTCGGCGACCAGCTCCAGCCGTCTCAACAGCATCTCAAGAGGGGTGTCGGAAAAGGTCATCGCGGCTCCAGCGTCAGGGGCGGGAGCACGTGGAAACTCTCTGTCGCCGAAGCCCGGATAACCGTTCGGTGATACTCTACAATAACATAAGTCGTGGCGTCCGTCTTAACTTGTGTTAGTTTTGGCGCCGCTGAGCAGCCTTTGCGTCAGCGCAAAGGTTTGCATGCCGGTTTATTATTTTCATCTTCGCGACGGCGCCGACGTGCTCCTCGATCCCGATGGTCGAGCGCTGGACGGGATGTCGGCGATCGCCGAATGCGCCCTGGCCGAGGCCCGCGCCCTGATCAGCGAGGAGGCCCGCACCAGCCGTATCCGCCTCGACCAGCGCATCGAGGTCGAGGACGCCGACGGGGTCGTGGTCCACAGCCTGCCGTTCCGCCAGGCGGTCGAGATCACCGGCCGGGATCGCTGACCATGCCGCGCTATTTCTTCGACGTTTCGTCCGAACAGGCCCTGCGCGACGAGGACGGCGAGGACCTCGCCGACCACGACACCGCGCGCGATGTCGCCATCCGCATCGCCGCCGAACTGTTGCCGGCCCATGTCCGGCAACTGGCCCGGACCGGCCGGGTGGCGGTCACCGTCCGGGACGAGCAGGGCGCGGTCGTGCACGAACTGGAGTGCCGCCTCACCACCCGCCTCCCGGGCGCCGACTGAACTCACGCGGCCCTGCGCGCGCCGGCGGCCGCCTCGATCAGCGGCTCGAATAGATGCCGGGCCAGATGGCGAACCACCGGAACCGCCACGCCGTCGCCGGTCACGTGATAGGCGTCGTTGTAGTTCCGGGGCAGCACATAGTCGTCCGGGAGTCCCATCAGCCGGGCCGTCTCCCGCGCCGAGATCAGCCGCGACCGCACCCGCGGACCGTCGACCACGAGGATGATCTGGCGGCTGGATCCGCCGCTGGGGGTCCTCAGGCAACCGGCCACGTCGTCGAAACGCACCTCGGCCCGCTGCACCCGCTTGCCTGTGTCGATCCGGGTCCGGCGATAGACCCCGCCGACCATGCGCCGCCCGGCCCGTCGGGCCGCCTCGACCTTGGCGGCGTTGACCGGCGACATCATGTCCAGCAGCCGCCGGGTTTCGGCGGGAGCGTGCCACAGCACGCTGTCGGGCTCGTCCTCGATCAGGTCCGCGAAGGCGGCGGCGCGCCGCCCGGGCGTCGGCAGGTTCCACCACACCAGCGTGTCCCGCACCGCATCGGGCAGCGCCGCCACGGCCCGCGTCAGGCCCCGGGTATGGAACGGCTCGATCGGTTCAGGGGTCAACAGTTCCGGGGCGATCCCGACCCCCTTCTCCACCCCGACGACGAACAGCCGCGGCCGGCTTTGCGGGACGAACAGGTCGGCGTTGATGACCAGGGCCCCGCAGCGATAGCCGGCGCCGGCGAAGGTCCGGCAGATCGCCTCGAAATCCCGCCCGCCGTGCGAGGTCAGGGTCCCGCAGACGTTCTCGACCGCCACCAGCCGCGGCGCCCGCCCTTGCGCGGCCAATCCGCGGATCACGTCCCAGAAGGCGTAGAAGGTCCCCGACCGCTCGCCGCCGAGCCCGGCCCCGACCCCCGCCAGCGACAGGTCCTGGCAGGGGAAGCTGCCCCAGACCAGATCCGGCCGGCCCGGCAGGTCGGCCGCGTCGAGCCCGCGGATGTCGCCGACCGTCAGTTCCCCGCCCGTGCCCCAGTTGGCCTGGTAGGCGAAGCCCTTCTTGGCGTCGAAATCATTGGCGAACAGGCAGGTCCACCCCTCGCCCAGCCCGGCCCGCGCCATGCCGCCGCCGGCGAAGAACTCATAGAAGCTGGGCATGGACTCCCGGGGTCTGCGGCCTGAAGGCGACGCACCCGACTGTAAGGGAGGAAGATGGTGGACGCGACAGGGATTGAACCTGTGACCCCTACGATGTCAACGTAGTGCTCTCCCGCTGAGCTACGCGTCCGCCGAGACGGCCCCGGGTTCACCCCGGGGGCAGGAAGGCGCGGTCTATAACCTGCGATCTTCGCGCTCCGCAAGGGGCGGTCGGCGGAAAACGGGTCAACCGGCGGGGACGTACAGCTTGGCGAACCTCGCCTTGACCTCGGCCCAGATCGTCGGGGTTTCGGGCGTGCGCGAAAGCATGGCCGGAAATGCGACCGCGATGGCGTCGCAGCGGGTCGCCATCGCGCCGGCCCAGGCGTCCATGTCCACGGTCGTCCGCACCGCCGCCAGTTCGGCGTCGAGCCGCGTCTGCAGGGCCCCGGCGCCGGCGAAGGCGCCGGCGGTGATGTCCGCCGCAGTCATTTCCGGGTGCGCCGCCTCGAACGCCTTGAACATGGCCGGTTCGTGGGCGAGCTCCGCCTTCCAGCCGAACTCGCCGCAGGCGCCGGCCAGAAAAATGGTTTCGCCCAGTTCACCGGGCGTCGTGGCCAGCTGGGCCGAACCCGCCGGAGCCGGCAGTGTCAGAATGATGCCGGCCAGAAGGCCGATCAAGCCGCGACCATTCGCTCGACTTCGCCGACCAGGTCGCGCAGGTGGACCGGCTTGGACAGCACCTTGGCCTGCGGCGTGGCCTGGGCGGCCGACAGGGCGACGGCGGCGAAGCCGGTGATGAACATGATGCGGATGCCCGGCTGGCGGGCGGCGGCGACGCGGGCCACCTCGATGCCGTCCGCGCCCGGCATGACGATGTCGGTCAGCAGCAGGTCCCACGGGCCCTGATCGAGCGCGTCGATGGCGTCGTCGCCGTTCTCGCAGTCGACCACGGAATGGCCGGCCCGCTCCAGCGCCCGGGTCAGGAAGCCCCGAAGCGAATGATCGTCCTCGGCCAGAAGAATGCGCGCCATGAAGTGTCTTCGCCCCGTGTTGTCAGCCTGAAGCTACGCCGCGATCGGTAAACCCGTCATGAAAATCCCCGTTCGGGCGAAAGCGGCGCCGGCGCCAACCTGTGGATCAATGAGCGAAACACGGTATGGGAACGCCCATGGCGGACAGTTCCGAGCACACGGCAGGCGAGGCGGCGTTCAGCGTCGTCGCGCCCGAAACGCCCGGCCGTTTCATATTCGCCTCGCCCCATTCCGGAAACCTCTATCCGGCAGACATGGGCGCCGCGCCGGGACTGGCGGCCTCCAGCCTGCGCAGCGCCGAGGACGCTCTGGTCGACCGGCTGATTGCGCCAGGCGGCGAGCGCGGCGCCGCCCTGCTGCTCGGCCGGGTCGGCCGGGCCTATGTCGATTTGAACCGCGATCCGGACGATCTCGACCCGGCGCTGATCGAGGGGCTGGAGGGGCGGACCGCCTCGCCGCGCACCGCGGCCGGCTATGGCGTCATCCCGCGCCTGAGCGGCGATGGCCGCCCGCTCTACGACCGGCGGCTGGACCCGGACGACGCCAGGGCCCGGATCAGCCGCACCCACGGGCCCTACCACGCCGCGCTGGAAGGGCTGATGCAGGCCGCCCGCGCCCGTCATGGCGAGGCGGTGCTGGTCGATTGGCATTCGATGCCGGCGCGGGCGACGCAGGGGCCACGGGGCGCCCGCGGGCCCGACGTGGTGCTGGGCGACCGCCACGGAGCCTCATGCGCGGCGGGGCTGACGCGGCGGCTGCGGCGGGCGTTCGAGTCGTTGGGCTGGCGGGTGGCGCTGAACCAGCCCTATTCGGGCGGCTGGACCACCCAGGCCTGGGGTCGGCCGGCGGAGGGCTTCCACGCCGTACAGATCGAACTGAACCGCGCCCTCTATCTGGACGAGACGACGCTGGAGCCGGGGCCGGGCTGGCCGCGCTGCGCCGCCGGCGTGGCCCGAGTCATCGACGACCTGCTGGCCGACCAGACCGCCTTCGGCCGGGCATAAAAAAAGCCGCGCCCGAGGGCGCGGCATTGAAGTCTTTAGGGAGGAAACGCCCAGAAGGGCATGACGCCGCGAGGCGTCGAAGATCAAGTTAGTGTGCAGTGCACAATGGGTCAACAGGAGAATCTGCGGCGGCGTTCACGCTGTGTAACGGCAGACCTCGCCCCAATCTCCGGCTCGTAACCGTTTTCAACGGTGATATTCACCTCGTCGCCAGCGCACCTGCGAAAACAGCCTCACTGCGGCGGCAGCTGCGGCTCGAGCAACCGCCGCGCGGTGCGCACCGCCCGCGCCGCCGGCGACGCGGCCTGACGCCAGACCAGCAGACAGAACACCGCCGCCACCCCGATGGCCAGCCACAGCGGCCCGAACAGCCAGGCCGCCGCCGCCAGGGCGAAATAATAGCCCCGCACCCCCTGGCTGAAGGCGCTGAGCGCCGGGTTGAGCAGATTGGCCGCCGCCTCGCCCAAGGCGATCCGGTCCGCTTCGGCGTGCAGTTCGGGCGCGGCCCCGATCAAGGCGAGGGTGTAGTTCATCTGGCGAATCGACCAGATGAAGTCGAGCAGGCCGCGGGCGAGGCACAGCAGCACCAGCGCCAGCTTGGCTTCCAGCAGGCGCATCGGCACCGGCTCGGTCCCTACCGAGGCCACGCCCAGCAGCGCCTGGTCGCCGCCGAACAATATCCCCGCCACCGCCGCGATCAGCAGCAGATTGGTCGAGGCGAAGAAGCCGGCCGAGTTGATCGTGTGGCCCATCAGCTGGCTGTCGACGATCCGCACCTCGCGGTGGGTCATGACCATCATCCACGCCCGCCGAACCATCAGCATGTCGTCGTTCAGCGAACCGCTGCGCCGCGCCAGCACCGCCAGAAGCGGACCGTAGCCCAGCCAGCACAGGAAGAAGAGGGCCAGCGCCAGACCGTCCGGGATCGTCATCTCAGCCTCCGGCGGAACGCGGTGTGAAGAGTGCTAGTGAGCAAGGGGCGAGCCTTTCGTATCGATCTCGAGCTCGTTCCCGCTCACCACTCGCTCACTAGCACTGTTCACTTCTGCCCGCTCCGCCTTGCTTCCGGCAAGTTGCGCGCCTATCACGCCCGCCTCCCCGTTGCCGCACTGCACCATAGACGAGTTCCGTCATGAATATCGACGCCATCCCCGCCGGTCCGAACCCGCCCTGGGACGTCAACGTCATCATCGAGATTCCGCAGGGCGGCCTGCCGGTCAAATACGAGATGGACAAGGCTTCGGGCGCCCTGTTCGTCGACCGCTTCCTGCACACGGCCATGTACTACCCGGGCAACTACGGCTTCATTCCGCACACCCTGTCGGATGACGGCGACCCCTGCGACGTGATCGTGCTCAACCCGACGCCGGTGGTGCCGGGCTGCATCATCCGCTCGCGCCCGATCGGCGTGCTGAAGATGGAGGACGAGGCGGGCGGCGACGAGAAGATCCTCGCCGTACCGGTCGACAAGCTGAACCCCTACTACACCGACATCGCCAGCTACCGGCAGCTGCCGGCCATCCTGGTCGAGCAGATCGAGCATTTCTTCACCCGCTACAAGGACCTGGAAAAGGGCAAGTCGGTCACGGTCAAGGGCTGGGGCGACGCGGGCGAGGCGGCGGAACTGATCGTCGCCGGCATGCGGGCGCATCATGAGAAGCTCAAGTCCAAGGCCGCGAACGCCGCCTGAGCCTCCGGGTGGCCGATACCGGCGGGAGGGCGTAGGGTCCCACCGCAAGGGCCAACGCTCTGATCCGGTTAAGTCGATTTCCGGCGGACGGATCAATCCGCTTTCCCCTAATCGGCGAAGATGCCTTCGGCCACGCTTCGCAATCATCTTCTCGACCGTCTCTGCCCCGCCGACCGCGACGCGGTCCTGGGAGCCTCGACCTCATTCGAGTTTGAATTAGGTCACGTTTTCTCCGAGGCCGGGGATGAGATCGCCCACGTCCACTTCGTCCTGAGCGGCATCGTCTCGGCCGTCGCCGGCATGCAGGACGGCCGCACCGTCGAAACCTTCATGGTCGGGCGCGAGGGCGTCACCACGCCCGGGGCCATAAACGTCCCGGTGCGGACCTATTCCCGCCTGGTCGGCCAGTCGACCGGCGAGACGCGCCGCATCGAGGTGGCCCGGCTAAGGGCGCTGTGCGAGGAACGCCCGGACCTGCGCATGGTGGTGGCCCTGTACGCCGCCGGCCTGCAGGGCGAGCTGGAGCAGTCCGGGGCCTGCAACGCCCTGCACCGCTCGGACCAGCGTTTCGCCAAATGGCTGCTGCGCTGCCATGACCGGCTGGACGGCGACACCCTGCATCTGACCCAGGAGTATCTGGCCAGCCTGCTCGGCTCCCAGCGCACCACCGTCAACGAGGCTGCGCAGGGCCTGCAGAAGGCCGGCGCCATCACCTATTCACGCGGCCGGGTGACCATCCTCGACCGCGCCGCGCTCGAGCGGGCGGCCTGCGAATGCTACCGCCACGGCCAGCGCTCCAGCATCGACATCCCGGAGCCGCAGTAGCCCTCAGGGCCGCTCGACGCACATCGCCACGCCCATGCCGCCGCCGATGCACAGGGTGGCCAGGCCCTTCTTCGCGTCGCGCCGCTTCATCTCGTGCAGCAGGGTGGTCAGGATGCGGGCGCCCGAGGCCCCGATCGGGTGGCCGATGGCGATGGCCCCGCCATTGACGTTGACCTTCTCCGGATCGAGGCCGAGTTCCTTCAGCACGCACAGTGACTGCGCCGCGAAGGCCTCGTTCGACTCGACCAGATCCAGGTCGGCGACCGTCCAGCCTGCCTTTTCCAGCGCCTTTCTCGAAGCCGGGATCGGGCCCGTTCCCATGATCGCCGGATCGACCCCGGCCGTCGCAGACGAGACGATCCGCGCCAGCGGCTCCAGTCCGCGCGCCCGGGCGTCGTCAGAGCTCATCAGCACCAGCGCGGCCGCCCCGTCGTTCAGTCCGGAGGCGTTGGCGGCCGTGACCGTGCCGTCCTTCGAGAAGGCCGGCCGAAGTTTCTCCATGGCCTCCAGCGTTGCGCCGTGGCGGACGTATTCGTCCGTGTCGACCACGACGTCGCCCTTTCTCGAGGCGACGGTCACCGGCGCGATCTCGGCGTCGAACCGTCCGGCCTTCTGGGCGGCCTCGGCCTTGTGCTGGCTGGCCACGGCGAAGGCGTCCTGGTCGGCCCGGCTGATGTCGAACCACCCGGCGATGTTCTCGGCCGTCTGGCCCATGTGATAGCCGTTGAAGGCGTCCCACAGCCCGTCCCGGATCATGGTGTCGACGAAGGACAGGTCGCCCATCTTCTGACCGCTGCGCAGCTGCTGGGCGTGCGGGGCCTGGCTCATGCTCTCCTGGCCGCCGGCGACGACGACCCGGGCGTCGCCCAGCGCGATCTGCTGGGCGGCGATGGCCACGGCGCGCAGGCCGGAGCCGCAGATCTGGTTCAGGCTCCAGGCCGGAACCTCCTTCGGAACGCCGGCCCCCATCGCCGCCTGGCGGGCCGGCCCCTGACCGGCGGCCGCCTGCAGCACATGGCCCAGGATCACCTCGTCGACTTCGTCGGCCGCCACGCCGGCGCGCTCCAGCGCGGCCCGGATGGCGACTTCGCCCAGCTTCGAGGCAGGCAGGCTGGACAGGGCGCCGAGGAAGGAGCCGACCGGCGTGCGGGCGGCGGAGACGATGACGACGTCGGTCATGGCGGACTCAAAAAAGCAGGTGGGGAGGGCGCTGAGATAGACCCGGGCGACGCCGACCGCCACCTTGGTGGCCGACCCTGCTGTGACGTTTGTGCCGCAGCGGCGGGCTTTCGCTGCCCATAACAACCCTGTTCAGCCGGCGGTCATGGCGAGATCCCATATTCGGGGGAACGAATGCCCCCGCGTATGCCTTGAAAGGCCCATGCTGATGGCGATGAAGAGAATTTTCGGCCGGGTCTGCGTTCCAGACGAGCTGGACATGGCCGAGCACTACCGCACGCCGGCCGAGCAGACTGCCGACCTGGTGGTGCACGTCGTAGGCCTGACCCTGGCGGCGGTGGGCGGTGTCGTTCTGGCGGTGCTGGCCGCGCTGTATTCGGGCGTCGGAACCGTGGTGGCCACCGCCGCCTACGCCCTGTGCCTGGTCACCATGCTGACGGTGTCGACGATCTACAACCAGACCCGCCCCTGCGCGGCCAGGCCGATCCTGCGCCGCATGGACGAGGCGGCCATCTTCCTGATGATCGCCGGCAGCTACACGCCCTTCACCACCCAGCGCTTCGAAGGCGCCTGGGCGGTCGGCTTCACCCTGCTGGTCTGGGCCGTCGCCCTGGGGGGCGTGTTCGCCAAGCTGATCGCGCCGCGCATTTCCGACGGTTTCTGGAGTGCGGTCTATATCGGTTTCGGATGGCTGGCGGTGATCGCCCTGAAGCCGATGGTGGACACCGTCCATCCTGTCGCGCTCGGCCTGCTGGTGGCCGGGGGCCTGATCTACACCGCCGGAGTGTTTGTCTTCATCAGCCCCAAGGTGAAGTTCCGCCGCGCCATCTGGCATGGCTTCGTGGTCACGGGCGCGATGACCCACTGGGCGGCCGTGCTGGTCGGCGTCGTCCTGGCTCCCGCCGCTCTCGGCTAGACTTTCTCCTCCGCAGCGCAGCATAGTGCGGCGGTGCAACAGGATCGGGGACTGCGCGTGGCGGACAAGAAGCCCGGAGCCGGCGACACCGTCGTCATCAAGAAATACGCCAACCGGCGGCTCTACAACACCGCGACCTCGGCCTATGTCACCCTCGAGGACCTGGCCCGGATGGTGCGCGAGGGCGTCGAGTTCGTGGTCTATGACGCCAAGACCAACGACGACCTGACCCGTCAGATCCTGACCCAGATCATCTTCGAGGAGGAGAGCCGCGGCGAGGCCCTGCTGCCGGTCCAGTTCCTGCGCCAGCTGATCGGCTTCTACGGCGGCCAGATGCAGGGCGTGCTGCCCAGTTTCCTCGAGATGTCCCTCGACAATTTCAGCCGGCAGCAGGAGCAGATGCGCGGCCAGTTCTCCAGGACCTTCGGGGCTGCGCCCGGCGCCGGCCTGCTGGACGAGGCGGTCAAGCGCAACATGGCCATGTTCGCCGAGGCCATGAAGATGTGGCCCGGCTTCAACGCCGCGGGGGCTTCGCGCCCCGCGGCGGCATCTTCGCCGTCGGAGCCGGCCGCCGACCCGCTGGCCGAGATGCGCCGCCAGATGGACGAGATGCGCGCCCAGCTCGACAAACTGTCCCAGCCTCCCGGCAAGGACGGCTGAGGTGACCGAGGAGATCCGCCCTGTCGGTCCGGTGCGGCGGCGCGACGAGCGCCGCGACGCCGACCGCCGGGCCGCCGAGCGCCGCGCCGCGCCCGGGCCGGCGTCGGCCTCACGCGATCTTGTCCCCTCCGACTTTCCCGCAGACCCTGCCGAGGCCCCGGCAAGACCTGCCCCGACCGCGCCCTCCGACGCCTCCCCCGCCGCCTTCGCGGCCCAGATCATGGGCCAGAAGGGCCAGCGGCGCGGTCTGAAAGGCGGCCCGCCGGTGCTGGACGCGGCCCGCTCCAGCTACCTCGGGCGGGCGTATTCCGGCGCCGCCGAACGCCGCCCCAAGCCGGGCAAGGCCACAGACACCGACGTCTGATCCGCGCGGCACGGTCCTTGCTGACGTCAGGCTGAAACGCCTCCGTCCGGGACCGCCGCCATGCTGACCTTCCTCGCCCGCACCATCGACGTCACCGTCGTGGCCCTGATCTTCGTCGCCTTCAGCTGACCTTGCGCCCCCGGACGGGTCCGGCTAAGCACGCCGCCGTCATCGGGGAGTAGCCGCCCGCATCTCCAGCGGGGTTCGCGTCAACATACTTCCTCTCCCGGAGAGGATGGCGCGAAAAGTCTCAGACCGTCCTCAAGCAGCGAGCGCCCGCAGCGCGAGCGTCAGGACCCAAGGAGACACGGCAAGACCGCTGGCATTCGCAGGGGATTTCCACGCGGAGCCCGGCTGCGAACGCCACAGGTCTGTCCGCCGAGGCTCCGCGCACGAAGACGAATTGGACGCCTTCCTGATCTCGACCGGCCTCGTCTCCATCGCGGAGATCGGGGACAAGACCATGCTGCTGGCCATCGTGCTGGCGGCGGCGTGGCGGCGGCCGCTGCCGATCCTGCTCGGCATTCTGATCGCCACCCTCGCCAACCACGCCTTCGCGGCCCTGGCGGGCACGGTGCTCGGCCATTTCATGCAGGGCGACTGGACGCGCTGGGTGGTCGGCGCCGCCTTCCTCGGCTTCGCCGTCTGGGCCCTGATTCCCGATCGCTTCGAGGAACAGCCGGACACCACCGAGAAGACATTCTCCGGCGTGTTCTGGACCACGACCGCCGCCTTCTTCGTCATCGAGATGGGCGACAAGACCCAGGTCGCCACCGCCGTCCTCGCCGCCCAGTTCCAGTCCCTGCCTCTGGTGGTGGCCGGCTCGACCCTCGGCATGATGCTGGTCAACGCCCCGGCCGTGCTGATCGGCGAGGCCGCGGCCCGCAGACTGCCGCTGAGGTGGATCCGCGTGGCCGCCGCGGCCGGATTCGCCGCCACAGGGGTTTGGGTCCTGCTCGCCGGCTGATAGGGATGCCGGTCTCCCCGGGAAAGCCCCTGTTCCGCATGCGTCTTATCCTCCGTCTCGCCGGCGCCGTCGTCATGACCGTGCTGCTCGCCCTGATGGTCGGGCCGTACCAGAACATCGAGTCGGCCAGCCGCATCTGGGACAAGGCGGCCCATTTCGTCGCCTTCGGCCTGATCCTGTGGAGCCTTGGCGTGCTGTTCCGCCGCCTGCCCCGAACCTGGGCGGCGCTGCTGGCCGTGGCGATCGGCGCAGCGGTCGAGGTGGTGCAGCGGTTCACCGGCCGCGATCCCAGCTGGGGCGACCTGCTGGCCGACATCCTCGGCGTGGCCACGGCCCTGTGCCTGTGGGCTTTGTGGCGCGGCTTCCGTCCGCGCGAGGCGTTTCAGACCTCAAACACCCGGTAGGGCGTCTCGCCCAGCGTCCGCAGCACCGGCAAGGCGACGTTGTAGACCGGCACGCCCTTTGTGGTCCGCCCCTCCGGCTGCCCCCGGTGCGCATGGCCGTGCACCACCAGGCTGATGTTGTCGTAGCGGTCGATGGTCTCGCCCAGCCGCGACGATCCGAGGAAGGCGTGGATCTCCGGCGGCTCGCCCATCACCGTGTCGACCACCGGCGAATAGTGCAGCAGCACCACCGACCGCTCGGTCCTCAACATGCGGATCGAGTTCTCGATGTGGTTGGCGTCCTCGACCGCCTCCTGCACGAAGGTCTTGACCGCCGCCTCGCCGAACGGGCTCAGCATGTAGCGGCCGAAGCCGCCGATGAACCCCTTGCCCCCCGCGAAGCCGACGCCGTCGATCTCATAGGCCTGGCCGGTCAGCATCTTGACCCCGGCGTCGCACAGCATCGCCGTCACCTCCTCGACGTGACCGCATTCGTGCTCGTGGTTGCCCAGCACCCCGACCATCGGAATCTTGCAGCCGCGGACGTCCTCGAGCAGGATTTCGACCTCGCGCACCTTGCCGAAATTGGTCAGGTCGCCGCACAGGCACAGCACGTCGGCGTCCTCGTGCACCCGATCGAACAGCTCGCGGTGCGGCCGGTCGTGCGCCTCGCCGACATGCAGGTCGCCGACGGCGGCCACGCGCAGCTTCTTGCCGGGTCCCGGCTCCAGCCCCGGCTGCGGCGTCTGGGGATCGGGATGGGCCGCGCCGGCCGCCGGCTCACTGGATGGGTTCATGCCGTTCCTCCAGTCCCTTGCCGACCACGTCGCCGAAGCCCCATTCGGTGATATCGGCGATATAGTCGCGCGGACTGAACAGCCGGCCGCGGCAGACCCTCACCCGCGGGGCCGGCAGGCTGACCTGGGCATGCAGCCGCCCGGTCAGCTCGGTCATCAGCCAAGCCGGCACCCGATCGCGCTCGGTGGGATAGGCGAATCGGAAATTGAGCAGGTGCGCCATCAGCACCTCCCAGTAGAGGTCCATCTGGTCGAGCAGGGATTTCCAGTCGATGGCCTCCGACTGCTTCAGGATCACATGGTTCACGTCCGCCCCGTCGAAGCGGTAGCGATCCTGGATGAAGACCTTGGACAGGATCAGCGCTGTCGGCGGCGTGATGCCGACCTTGTGGCCATAGACGTCGATGGTGTCGTCGCCGAACCAGCTGTCGTTGACTGCGATGGTGCCGTTGGACATGGCGAAGATCACGTCGAAGAAGGACTGCTCGCCCTTCCACACCTTCGCGATCCAGCGCTCGTCCTCGACATCGGTGCGGTAGCCGCGGGCCTGGAAGAAGGCGAGGATCCGCGGATAGTCGCCGGGCTTGCAGAACACGTCCAGGTCCTTGGTCGGCCGCCGGATGCCCGTATAGGCCGTCACCGCATAGGTTCCCGACAGCAGGAACGGAATGCCGCTGTCCTTCAGCAGGCCGAGCGCCTCCTCATAGAAGGCCACCGCTTCTTCCGGCGGATGGAAGCTCGGGTCTGTGACGGTGTCTGACATTATCCGGACCCTCGAGGCGAGGGACTGGAAACGGTCGCGGTTGGCGTGGAGTTCCTTGGCCGCCGGTCGCCATGCATCTGATTTGTTTACGGGTCGGCCGTAGACGTGAGCTTTCGATGGTGGTCGGGGTGTCCGCTTGAAAGGTCATTGGCGTCTGTTCAGACATGACGCGGGTCGGGTCGCCGGCCCGCCTGCAATTGCCTATGTCGTGCTCTACGCCGCGGCGATGGCCGTGGGCTACTGGACCATGGCGCGGTTCGGCACGGCCACGGTCTGGCTCGCCAATGGCGTCGTCACAGCCGCCCTGCTGCAATTGCACCGCCGCCCGGCTCTCGCGACGTTGGCCGCCTGCATCGCGCTCGACCTGCTGATCAACGGCCTGCGCGGCGCGGCCCCGCTCTATCTGGCCGCCAACATCGTGCTCAATTTCGGGATGGCGTTCGCAGCCGCGGTGCTGGCGCGACGGGTGTGCGGCGCCGCTCTCGACCTGCGCCGTCCGGCTCGGCTGACCCGGTTCGCCCTGCTGGCCGTGGTTCCGGCCACGGTCGCGGCTTCCCTGTTCAGCGGCGCCGTCCTTGGGGTCCTGTCGCCGCGGTCGACGGCGATCTGGTTGTTCGAACTTCAGAGCTATGTCGCCGTCGAGGCGCTGGGTCTGCTTCTGGTCACCCCGATCCTGCTGCTGCTGGCCCGCCGGCACCGCTTCGCCGTCGCCGCGCGCACCTCGCGCACCGAGGCCGCGAGCCTGATCGGCCTGATGCTGGCGGTGACCCTCGCCGTCTTCTGGCAGAACGACGCCCCGCTGATGTTCCTGGTCTTCCTGCCGATGGTGCTGATCGGCCTGCGTCTGTCGCCGGCCTGGTCGGCCGGCGCCCTGATCGGTCTGGCCATGCTCACCGGCGCGGCCACCCTGATGGGTCATGGCCCGGTCCACCTGACCCGGCTGCCTGATCTGCCGGGTCTCGAAAGCGTGTCGCCGATGGTCAGGCGTCTTGGCGTCTACAACCTGTTCCTGCTGGCGATGGTCGTCACCGTCCTGCCGATCTCCACCGTGATGACCGAACGGCGCCGGCTGGAGGCTCGCCTGCGCGCCCGCACCGCCGCCGCCCAGGAGGCCCGCCGGGTGGCCGAGGACGCCGCCGCCTGCCGCTCGCGCTTCCTGGCCATGATGAGCCACGAGATGCGCACCCCGCTGAACGGCGTGGCCGGGTTCGCCGACCTGCTGGCGGGCCGGTCCGACCTTGGCCCCGAAGCGGTGCGTCAGGCGCGCCAGATCCGCGAGTCCAGCGACGGCCTGCTGATGCTGGTCGAGGACATCCTCGACTTCGCCCGCGGCGAGGACGCCGTCTCGCCCGAGCCGCTGGACCTGGCCGCGGTCGCCCGCGAGGCCATGGGCCCGAGCCGCACCGCCGCGGACGCCCTCGGTCTCAGCCTGACCATCGACGATCGTCTGCCGCCGCGGTCCCGCTTCAACTGCGACCGCCGCGCCCTGCGTCAGGCCCTGCATCCGCTGATCGCCAATGCGGTGAAATTCACTACCGAAGGCGGCGTCTCCATACGGCTCGACCGGGCCGGCGAGGGCGTCGCCATCCGCGTCTCCGACACCGGCTGCGGCATCGCTCCCGACCACCACGCGGAGCTGTTCCAAGCCTTTTCGCAAGCCGACGCCTCGACCACCCGGCTGCACGACGGCGCCGGCCTCGGCCTGGCGCTGGTGGCCCGTCACGTGAGCCGGCTCGGCGGCCGCGTCGAGGTCGACAGCCGCCCCGGCGAGGGCTCGACCTTCACGCTGCATCTGCCCCTGACCCGGGCCCCCGACGCCGTCGCCGAAACGCCCCGGCCCGCGCCCGCTCCCGCCGCCGACCCCACGGACGACGCGGCCGACACCCCGGCCCGGACGCCGCGCGTGCTGGTGGTCGACGACCACCCGGTCAACCGCGAGGTCGCCCGCATCATGCTCCAGGCCTTCGGCTGCGAAGTGATCGAGGCGTGCGATGGTCACGAGGCGGTGGAAGCCGCCGCCGCCCACCTTCTCGACCTCGTGCTGATGGACGTGCGCATGCCGCGCATGGACGGGCTCGACGCCACCCGCGGCGTCCGCGCCCTGCCCGAGGCCCGGGGGGCCGTTCCGGTGGTCGCCATGACCGCCGACGCCATGCCCGAGGATGTCGCCCGCTGCCTCGCCGCCGGCATGAACGCTCACCTCGCCAAGCCGGTCAGCCAGGCCGCTCTGTTCGCGGTCGTCTCCCGCGCCCTCGCCGGCGACCTGCCCGAGGCCGCCGCGCCCCGGGTCGAGGCGGCATGATAGGGGCTAGGGGCTAGGGGCCAGGGTGGGGACCGATGCGTGAGGACTTCCCTAGACCCTAGACCCTAGACCCTAGACCCTAGCCCCTACCCTCCATACCGCCCCTCGAACGGAAACCGCCGCGCCCAGAACGCGCGCAGTTCCGGCAGGGCGTCGACGCGCCGCATGACCTCGCCCATGCGCGGCGCCACCTGGTGGAAGCGCGCCCGGTGCGGCGTCCAGCGGCTGGCCACCGCCACATACAGGTCCAGCACCGTCGGCTCGGACCCCAGCAGGAAACGGCCCGGCGTGATCTGGCTCTCCATCCGGCCCCAGCATTCGGCGATCCGCTCCGCCGTCCGCGCCTTGATCGTCACTTGCGCGGCCGGGTCGTCGCCGGCCAGCCGGTCGGGCTCGTCCCGCACCCAGTACATCGAATAGATCGAGGCCGGGATGAAGGTCATCCAGCGCAGGAACTGCGCCCGGCGCGGGTCGCACGGCTCCGGTCCCAGCGCCGCCTCCGGATGTCGCTCGGCCAGCCAGATCAGGATCGCCGCGCTCTCGGTGATCGTCTCCCCGTCCGGCGTGATCAGGGCCGGGATTTGCCGCATGGGATTGACCGGAGCGACCTTGTCGCGCTCGGCCTCGCCCTCCCAGGTCACCGCCTCGACCACCTCGAACGGCGCCCCGATCAGGGTCAGCGCGGCCTCGACCGGAACCGAGCCCGACCCGGCCGCGCCATAGACTGTATAGGTCATGCTTCCTCCTGCGCGCGGAGGTCAGCCCCACATCAGCAGCAAGCCCATAACCGCGGCGACCTCGACGAAGTTTCCTACGCCGTGGGCGACGATCGGGGCCACGAGACTCTTCGACCGCTCCATAAGCCAGACGTATGTCAGGCCCCAGACGAAGGCGTAGATCTGCTGGGCGATGGCGATGTTCAGCGGGCCGTGCAGGAAACTGGCGTAGTGCGCCACGCCGAACAGCAGCGCCACCAGCACGCCGGCCACCGGGATCTCGAACTGGCCGAGCCGGACCCGGCCCGGGGTCAGCACCACCAGCATGCCGACCAGCAGGCCGCGGAAAATGGTCTCCTCGCCCAGACCGGTCGTGATCATGGCCAGCAGCCATTCCGCGGCCAGCACGGGTTCGGTCGGATAATCGCCGGGCGCCACGCCGCCGAGCAGCTGCGGCCAGTAGTCGGCGACCAGCATGACCACGCCCATGACCACGCCGATCACCGCCGCCAGCCCGATATAGCTCCGCCCCGGCGGCCATCTGACGTGCCCGTCCGCCTGCGGCAGGACCTTCCTCATGACGCCGATGCCGATGAGGCCGACGAGGCCCTGCAGCATGATGGCGACGAAGACGAACAGGCCGACGTGGTCGGTCCAGCCCTCGCCGCCGTTGCGGAAGATCCAACGGGCCGCCTCCCGCGCCGGCACGAGGCAGGCCTGCATCACCACAGCCGTGAGCAGCAGGGACAGGATCGTGCGGACCGGCCCGGCGGTGAAGCCGGTGATCTGGAAGAAGGGACGGGTAGCGGCGGGGCCGGTGGTGCTCATGGCATGAGCGTGGCGGCTCACCTCGCCCCGGTCTTGAATGAATGGTGCAGCGCCCGCCACTCGCCCGGCGTTCGGCCGGTCAGGGCGCGCACGTCGCGCGTCATATGGGCCTGGTCGGCGAATCCCTCCGCCGCGGCGATGGCGCTCAACGCTTCCTGGCCGACGACCAGCCGGCTCCACGCCCGGCGCGCCCGCGCCTCGACCCGGTAGCGCGCCGGCCCCACCCCATAGGCCGCGGTGAACCTCCGCCAGGCGGTCTGCCGGACCACGTCCCATTGGCGCGAACATTCCGACGCGAGCGGCGCCGATGTCTCCGACAGAGCCTTGGCGAGGACGTCGACCTCATCCTGAAGGCCGGCCGCACCGGGTCTCAGCGCCTCCAGCAGCGAGGCCTGCCCCTCGCGCAGATCCCGCCCGGCCAACCCCGCCACCGTGTCCGCGTCATCAATCCGCATCCGGCTGGAAACGCTGGCCCACAACCTCGGCAGGGGCAGGTTCAGCACCGTCGTGCGCCGGACAGGAGCCCGATCCAGATGCGCCGAGAACGCCGCGTGGATCAGAACGTCGCCGGGCTCCACCCGGTAGCGCCCGCCCTCTCCCGCCTCCTCATAGCCGCCCGACAGCACGATGGCCGCGTAGGGCGTGTCGTGCCGATGCCGCGGAATGGCGGCGCCGGGCTGGAGCACGTCGAAGGGAGCGGCGGTCATGGGGCTGTCTACATATGGAGTGACCAGTGTGCTGGCAATTCGCTCCCAGCCATCACAATTTTCCGCCGGCTTTCGTTGATTTTTCTCGCCTATCCGCCACACCCAGCGTCACGAACCCGCCGCAGGAAGGGCCCCCCGTACAATGGCGGCATGACCTGTGACCCCGAACGCCCCGCCCCGCCCGCCGACCTCTGGAGCCGCGCCCGCGCCGATTTCCTGGCTGGCGAGTCCGCACCCGTCGTGGCCGAACGCTACGGCCTGTCGCTACGCAGCCTGCGCCGCCGCGCCGCCGCCGAAGGCTGGCGCCGCGCCGACCGGATGGCGCCCGGCTTCGACGAGCCGCCGGCCTGGAACACCGGCCCGCTGACGCGCGAGGACGCCATCGAAATCCTCCCCGAATTGGCCGAGGTCGAACAGGCTCTCACGCATGACCGCTTCATCCTGCTGTTCGACCCGGATCAGAGGCAACTGCGACGCTTCGCCTTCCGCCAGGCCGCCGAGGCCGCCGCCCTGTCCCGTCCGGCCGAGGCGGTGGTCTGGATGCGGCTGGTGCAGTCGCTCGAGCGCACTGGCGACCGGATCGAGAGCGAGGGCCGCCCATTCCGCAAACAGGACTACATGCGTGCTTCCATTCTTGCGCGGATCAACGACGACATCGCTCCCGATCCGACCCCGAACGAGGACTGAGCCCTGGCGCGGTTTGGCACTGTTGGCACTCCGAATTCGCAAAACAGTGCCAAACCGCCTGCCGTCACTGTCCCCAGCTTCTCCCCAGAAGCCTGCGCCGCGCCTACCATATCTAGCGGTCGCGGAAAAAGTGATCGCAATATAGCCGCATTTCGGCTTGGCGAACGGTCCCCGGAGTCGCATGGTGAACACCCTTTCCGGATTCGCCGACAGAGTTGCTTCGATGAACGCGCACGCCCCCATCACCGCCTCGACCCCCGGCCTTCTGACCGCCTCGGCGGCCTACAAGCCGTTCCGCTACCCGTGGGCGTTCGACATGTGGAAGAAGCAGCAGCAGGTCCACTGGATGCCGGAAGAGGTGCCGCTGGGCGAGGACTGCAAGGACTGGGCGGCCAATCTGACCGACAGCGAGCGCAACCTGCTGACGCAGATCTTCCGCTTCTTCACCCAGGCCGACATCGAGGTCCAGGACAACTACATGGAGCGCTACGGTCGG
>DASRXE010000208.1:0-3373 GCA_035654315.1 Brevundimonas sp. | reverse complement strand
CCGTTCTCGGCGGAGAAGATCGCGGCGTCGGTGGGGGCGAGCGACCTGTCGTGGCCCAGCCCCGACGAGAAGCACATTGATCGATTGCCACACGGACAGGTAGTCTCAGCGGCGGGAGTTCTCTTCGCCAAGATCGAGGATGCCCAGGTCGCGGAATGGTCCGAACGCTTCGGCGGGGCCGAACAGTAGGAACCCAACCGATGTGGCTGCCCGTCCTTCTCGCGGCTTTCGGGCTGTCCGAAGTCGCCGCCCCGGACCGGGAGGCCGCCGTCATCGAGGCCTGTGCGACCTGGAGCGCCGGATTGGACGCCGAGGCGCCGCCGCAGACCCATCGGGTCGAGCCGGACGGTCTGTGCTTCAACGGCCGGATCACGACCGAGAGTTCGGCGGCGTTCGTGGCGGCCGTGGCGGCGTTCGATCCGGCGACGCCCCTGGTGGTCGTGCTGACGTCGCGGGGCGGCGAGGTCAACGCGGGGATGGCGATGGGCGAGGCGCTGGTTCCCCTGACGACGACGGTGGTGGCGCAGCGGACCTGCCTGTCATCGTGCGCGAACTATCCGTTTCTCGCCGGCGACCGGCGGGTCGTCGGCCCCGGGGCCTTGCTGGGATACCACGGCGGCATTCCGGACCTGCCCGAACAATACTGGACGGACATGCGGGAAGGATTCAGTCAGAGGATGTCCGGCGACGAACTCGAGCGGAGCATGAAGAGCTCCCGCGATGCGTACGACGTGCAGGTCAACCGTCAGGACGCCTTCCTGAAAAGCGTCGATGTTGATGTCGATCTGTTTCGGTGGATGCAGAACTTCAGTGAGTCGCCCGAAGCTGAACGGCTGGCGCTCTGTCCGGTGCCGGACTCCGTCATGTATGTCATTTCCGACGCCCTGTTGGCGGGCCATGACATCATCATCGATGAAAACGGCGGACCCGGCAGCGACTCCGAACTCGCCGCCGCCCTGGAAGAGCGGGGCGCGGCGGGCATGGCTTGCTACTGGGACTAACGCCCGGCGGCCCCGACGTGTGGCTCGTCAGGTCGCGGCCGGCGGCGACGGGCGCGCCGGAATCGTCACGGCCTTCGCCTCGTCGGCCGTTCCCCGCCGGAACTTCTCGACCTCCTTGGGCGAGATTTCGAGGACGGTCGGCGCCGAGCGGTTGAACGCCTCCGTATTCCCCGTCCGCACCACCACCGAGCGGGCCCCGTCCCAGATCATGTGCAGGGCCACGTAGAGCACGATGAGCAGGCCGACGTAGCCGATCCAGCGGTGCTTGGTCAGGATCTTGGCGATGAAGGTCGCCGCCACGCCCATCAGGGCGATCGACAGCACCAGGCCGAAGACCATGATCCACGGATGCTCGTGCGCCGCGCCGGCCACGGCCAGCACATTGTCCAGCGACATGGTCACGTCGGCGATCATGATCTGCAGCAGGGCGGCGCCGAACGACTTGCGCTTCAGGCCCAGCTCCTCGGGTGACGGCCCCTTGCCGTGCTCGATCTGCATGGCCAGCTCGAGCTCGGCCTCGGCCTCGGCCTGGTCGTGGGTGGCCTGCTCGCGCAGCTCGCGCCACATCTTCCAGCAGACCCACAGCAGCAGCACCCCACCAGCGAGCAGCAGGCCGATGATGGCCAGCAGCTGCACGGTGATCAGGGCGAAGCCGATGCGCAGGATCACCGCGGCGGCGAGGCCGATCAGGATGGCCTTCTTGCGTTGCTCCGGCGCGAGGGCGGCGGCGGCGAGGCCGACGGCCACGGCGTTGTCGCCGGCCAGCACCAGGTCGATCATCAGCACCTGGCCGAGCGCGGCCAGCTGGGAGGCGAGTTCGGGAGAGCTCAGGAATTCCATGGGCGCGCTCTAGGGCAGGGAAGGGCGGTTCGGCAAGCCGTCGTGGGCGGATCAGGTTCCCTGTTGCGCCCGCGCCGCCTCATAGAGGGCGATCGCCGCGGCGTTGGAGACGTTCAGGCTCTCGAAGCCTCCGGGCATGGGAATCCTGGCCATGACGTCGCAGTGCTCGGCCACCAGCCGGCGCACGCCGTCGCCTTCGGAGCCCATGACCAGCACGGTCGGACGGCTGTCCAGCGCCTGTTCCAGCGTCAGCTCCGCCGCCCCGTCCAGACCGACGGCGCGCCAGCCGAGATCGGCCAGCCGCTCCAGCGCCCGGCTCAGATTGGTCACCCGCGCGCACGGCAACCGCTCGGTCGCCCCGGCCGCCGCCTTGGCCAGCGCGCCGGCCAGCGCCGGCGAGTGGCGGTCCTGCACCACGACGCCGCGCGCGCCGAAGGCCACGGCCGAGCGGAAGATGGCGCCGACGTTCTGGGGATCGGTCAGTTGGTCGAGCATGACGATGACGCCGCCTTCTCCAGGTCGTGGGGCGGGCTCGGCGATGTCGTCGAGCGCCACGCCCTCCAGCGGCTGGACCTTGAAGGCCAGGCCCTGATGCACGGCGCCGGCGGGCAGCATGCGCGCCAGGGCCGGGCCGTCGACGATCTCGACCCTGTGCCCGTGCGGCGCCAGCCGGTCGCGCTCGATCTCGGCGGCGCGGTCCTCCGTCGCCAGCAGCCGGCCCATGCCCTTGCGGGCCGGATTGGCCAGCGCCGCCAGCACCGGGTGACGGCCCCACAGCCAGTTGTCGGCGTCGACCTTGGGCTTGCGCTCGCGCGGACCGGAATCACCTGCCGCGCGCGTTGGCGGACTGGGGTTCCAGCCGCCGCTTTTGGGACCCTCGGGACGGCCCCGGAAGCCTTGCTTTTTACCGGTTTTCCGGTCGTTGCGTTCTCTGGTCGACGACACTATAAGACGCCCTCCGATTTGGGGCCCAAGGGCATTCCGGGTCAGGCGCTTCCTCTAAACCAGGGTTTGCCGGACTTCGAAGGCTTTTGTTCGAGAACGGTCTTTTGACCGCTTTCGGACGTTCCGGATCGGTCTTCACATCGCGCGCGGGGGAATGTCCCGAGCGGCAAAGGGGGCGGACTGTAAATCCGCTGCGTAAGCTTCGCAGGTTCGAGTCCTGCTTCCCCCACCACGCGCTGATGAAGACCGGACGGGAACGGACCTCGAGGAGGCCGGTTGCGAAGGTCGGATCCCCAGCGGGGACTGGCTGACGCAGTCTCCGCGCGGGTATAGTACAATGGTAGTACAGCAGCCTTCCAAGCTGAATATGTCGGTTCGATTCCGTCTACCCGCTCCAGAATTCTCTCGCTGACCACCGCCCTCCCTGGGCCACAGGAGTTTTGGCCATGGCCAAGGAAAAGTTCGAACGTAACAAGCCGCACTGCAACATCGGCACGATCGGTCACGTGGACCACGGCAAGACGACGCTGACGGCGGCGATCACGATGACGCTGGCCAAGTCGGGCGGCGGCAAGGCGATGAACTAC
>DASRXE010000207.1:0-2752 GCA_035654315.1 Brevundimonas sp. | reverse complement strand
TGCCGTTCTATCAGCTCGAGAAGGCCGGCGGCTTCGCCGAGGGCGATGCGCGCGGGGCGGACTTCGTCATCGCGCGGCTGGCGGCCGGGGCGTCTGAGCTGCGCGACCTGTTCATCCTCGCGTGGCGGGATTCGGCCGACGACGAGATCGGCTGGCCCAAGGTGAAGGTGGCCGAGGTCGAGGCCGGAACGGCCGATCCGTGGCTGGCCATGTACGGCGAGGACTGATGGTCACCTCCGACGCCCTGAGCGTTCGGGAGCTTTCCATCAGGGAGGCGTATGAATGCATGTTCCAATTCCTGGACGCTTACTGGGAGCGGGGCGGAAAGGCGGATGACCAGATCGCTATCCTTCTCGGAGGTATGAATCTGTCGGCCGACGGGGTCACGATGGACCCGGCGATGATGTCCGACTGGCTCGCCTCGGTCAGGGCTGTGACCGGCAAGGGGCCCGCCCGACCCTGATGCTTGATCCCACTCCGCCCATCGTCATTCTCGACAAGTCGCAGCTGGCCGACAACATCGGCGCGGTGGCGCGGGTGATGGCCAATTTCGGCCTGTCAGAGCTCAGGCTGGTCAGCCCGCGCGACGGCTGGCCGCAGGAGCGGGCGTGGGCGACGGCCTCGGGCGCCGACTGGGTGCTGGACGGGGTGCAGGTGTTCGACAGCGTGGCCGAAGCCATCGCCGACCTGAACACCGTCTTCTCGACCACGGCCCGGCCGCGCGAGACGCGGATGCCGGTGCGGACGCCGCGCGAGGCGGCGCGGGTGCTGTACGACGACCGCGCCTCGGGACTGTCGGTCGGGCTGCTGTTCGGGGGCGAGCGGGCCGGGCTGGAGACCACGGACATCGCCCTGACGCAGGGCATCGTCACCATTCCGATCGATCCGAAGCACCATTCGCTTAATCTGGCGCAGGCGGTGGCGATCAACGCCTATGAGTGGCGGACCCTGATCCTCGACGCGCCGCCGCCACGATTCCGCGAAGGCGATCCGCCGGCGTCGAACGAGCTGCTGGTCGGCATGTACGAGCATCTGGAGATGGAGCTGGACGAGGGCGGCTTCTTCCATCCGCCCGAGAAGAAGCGGTCGATGAGCCAGAACCTGCGGGTCATGCTGGGGCGGGCGGCGTTCAGCGAGCAGGAGGTGGCGACCTTCCGGGGGGTGATCCACGCCCTGGCCAAGGGGCGCGGCCGGGTGCTGGCCAAGCTGGCGGCGAAGCGGGCGGCGGGGGGGTAGTGGCCCCTCTCCCGGCGGGAGAGGGCTTGAGCCTCCGGGAGCGAAGCGATCGGCAAGGCGAAAGGGTGAGGGGCTTTCGTTAGCTGAAGTCCTGCGCCAGCCGACCCTCACCCTTTCGCGCAGCCAATCGCCCTCGCGGGCTCTTGGGCGCTCAAGCCCTCTCCCATTGGGAGAGGGAACGGCAAAACCGCGGCACCACCTCCGTCGCCGGGCCATGGTGCATTTCGTCGAACAGGCGGCTGCCCAGCGAGGGCTCGAGGTTGAGCTCGACGGTGCGGGCGCCGGCGTGGCTGGCGAGCTGGACGAAGCCGGCGGCAGGCCAGACGGCGCCGGACGTGCCGATGGCGACGAACAGGTCGCAGGTGGCGAGGGCTCGCTCGATGCGGTCCATGTGCAGGGGAAACTCGCCGAACCAGACGATGTGCGGGCGCAGGCGGCCCTGCGGATGGAAGGGCGAGGGCTGGTCGGCGGCGAGGTCGCCGGGGCAGTCGAGGACGCGGCCGGTGACGGTGCACTGCGCTTTCAGCAGCTCGCCGTGCATGTGGATCAGCTCGAAGCCGGCGGCAGGGGGCGTTTCGGCGTGGGCGCGGTCGTGCAGGTCGTCGACGTTCTGGGTCACCAGCAGCAAGTCGCCCCGCCAGCGGGCGGCGAGCCCGGCGAGGGCGCGGTGGGCGGCGTTGGGCTGGATCTCCGCCAGTTGCCGGCGGCGGCGGTTGTAGAAGTCCTGCAGGAGGGCCGGGTCGCGGGCGAAGGCCTCGGGCGTCGCGACATCCTCGACGCGGTGGCCCATCCACAGGCCGTCGGCGGCGCGGAAGGTCGGGACGCCGGATTCGGCGGAGACGCCCGAGCCGGTGAGGATGACGAGGTTGCGGGCCTTCACTGAGGCGCCAGAGCCAGGCGCATGAAGATCGTGCCTTCAATGGGGGTGTCGTAATAGGAGGAGATGACCTCGAACCCGGCCTGACGGTACAGGGCCTGGGCTGCGGTCATGGTGGACAGGGTGTCGAGGCGCATCTCCTGATAGCCGGACCGGCGAGCCTCTTCGATGACGGCGTCCACGAGGGCGCGGCCGAGGCCGAGCCCGCGTCCGGCAGGGGCCACGAAGAGGCGCTTCATCTCGCAGACCCCGGGCGCGTCCAGCGGCCGCAGACCGACGCAGCCAATCGCCTCCGTGTTTTCATTCCGGGCCAGCAACAAGGCGCCGTGCGGAGCGGCGTATTTTCCAGGCAAGCCTGTCAGTTCACTGGCGAAATCCTGATAGCCCAGGTCGATGTCCAGAGAGGTCGCATAGGCCTGGAACAGGCGAGCGATGCCGGCGAGTTCGTCAGGGGTGGCGGCGGGTCTGATCTCGAAGGCAGGCGGCATGCTTCGGATATGGCGTCCGCTGGAGGTCGGGACAATCGAGGACTTGAACCGGAGCGCTCACGGTGCGACCCGTCGGCCTGACAAACCGGAGACCCGCTCATGAAAACCCGCGCCGCCGTCGCATTCGAGGCCAAACGTCCGCTGGAGATCG
>DASRXE010000206.1:0-13543 GCA_035654315.1 Brevundimonas sp. | reverse complement strand
GCGGTGAGGCCGGTGCGCACCGCCTCCTCCAGCGACCGGTTCCAGCCCCGGTCGTCGGCGAACATCCGGTAGGTCTCCAGCACCTCGAACGATTGGCCCGCCAGCTTGCCGGGTCCGCCCTCCAGCATGGAATCGATGTTGGCCTTCAGCCCGGTCAGGGCTTCACGCAGGCGAATCTCCTCGTCCTGCGGGTTCTCGGCCAGCAGGTTCTCGGGCGGCACAGGCGCTTCGTGCAGGACGACGTGTCCATAGGCCAGGCCTTCGGCGAAGCGCTGGCCCTTGAGCCGCTCGGGCCGGTGCGGGGCCACCTCGATGTCGCGCAGTTCGTCCTGCGCCAGCAGCTCGCCCGAGGCCACGGTCTCTGCCAGGACCATGGCGATGGTCTGGATGTCCTCGACCTCTTCCTCGTCGTAGCGCCGCTCGGAGCGGTTCTGCACGACAAGCACGCCGATGGCCCGGCCGCCGCGCAGCAGCGGGGCGCCGAGGAAGGCGTGGTAGGGATCCTCGCCCGTTTCCGGCCGGTAGGCGAAGCTGGGGTGCGACGGAGCGTTCGACAGGCTGATCGGCTCGGCCGTCCGCGCCACCTCCCCGACCAGACCTTCCCCCGGCCGCAGACGGGTGTTGTGCACGGCTTCCGGCTTCAGGCCCTGGGTGGCGAACAGCTCCAGCTCGCCGGAGGCGCGGCGCAGATAGATTGAACAGACCTCGGCCACCATCGACTGGGCGATGATGCGCACAACCCCGTCGAGGCGTTGCTGCGCCGGCGCCGCCCCCGCCATAGCCTCGCGGATCTGGCGAAGGAGGTTCCGCGGCCCCCTCGTCGTCAATCCGCCAACCGGCATGGCCTCTCCTGTGCAGCGGCGCCTACATGGGCGCCGTCAAGCTTGTTTTCTAGACCGCTTCCAGACCGTACGCCGAATGAAGCGCACGAACGGCCAGCTCCGCATAGGCCGCATCGATCAATACGCTGATCTTGATTTCCGACGTCGAGATGGCCTGGAACTTGACGCCCTTGTCGGCCAGCGCCTTGAACATGGTCTGGGCGACGCCCGCGTGACTGCGCATGCCGACCCCCACCACGGAGACCTTGGCCACGTCCTCATCGACGCGCAGCTCCTCGAAACCGATCTCGCCCTGCGCACCGCGCATCAGCTCGGCCGCCCGCTGCGCGTCGCGTCGGCCGGTGGTGAAGGTCAGGTTGACGGCGCCTTCGCTGCGGGCCTGCGACTGCACGATCATGTCGACATTGACGTTAGCCTCGGCCAGCCGGGTGAAGACGTCCGCCGGCGCCTCGACCCGGTCGGACAGGCCCAGCAGGGTGATGCGGGCCTCGTCGCGGCTCATGGTCACGCCGGATACGATGCGTTTCTCCACGATTTCCTCCTCGTCGCAGATCAGGGTGCCGGCGTTGACGGGCAGCTGACCGTTCTCGTCGGGTTCGATGAAGCTGGACAGGACCCGGACCGGGACCTGTTTCGCCATGGCCAGTTCGACCGAGCGGGTCTGCAGCACCTTGGCCCCGAGCGAGGCCATCTCCAGCATCTCCTCATAGGAGACCTTTTCGAGGCGGCGGGCGCGGGATTCGATGCGCGGGTCCGTGGTGTAGACGCCGTCCACGTCCGTATAGATGTCGCAGGGGCACTCCAGCGCCGCCGCCACCGCCACCGCCGAGGTGTCGGAGCCGCCCCGCCCCAGGGTGGTGATCCGCCCGTCGCGGGTGACCCCCTGGAAGCCCGGCACCACGGCGATCTCGCCCTTGTCCAGCGCGGCGCCCAGAACCTCGCCCGGCACGTCCTCGATGCGGGCCCGGCCGTGGGCGTCGTCGGTCAGGATGGGAATCTGCCAGCCCATCCAGGTGCGCGCGTTCAGGCCCATGTTGCGCAGGGTCAGGGCCAGCAGACCCGAGGTCACCTGCTCGCCCGAGGCGACGACCACGTCGTACTCATCGTCCGAAAGCTCCACGCCCTGCCCGGGCCGTCCGGCCCCGTCCGTCCAGGCGACCAGTTCGTTGGTCTTGCCGGCCATGGCGGACACCACCACGGCGATCTTCTTGCCGCTGGCGGCCTCGGCGGCGACAATACGGGCGGCGCGGCGGATCCGTTCGAGGTCGCCCATCGAGGTGCCGCCGAACTTCATCACCAGCCGATCAGACTCTGGCCGCGTCATCGTGGGCGAAGGCTCCTGTTGTCAGGGATTCCATCGGCTTCTAGCGGTGCGAGGCTGGCTTCACAACGCCGCGCGGCTTGTCGAACGCCGGGTGTCGGAGTAAGTAAGTAAGTTATGAATATCGAACCTCGTCAGTCCATCTCGGATCGCATACGCGAACTGGCCGCCGCCGGCCATTCGCGGGCCGACATCGCGCGCATGGTGGATCGATCCTACCAGCAAGTGCGGCAGGTGCTGGTGGCGGATGAGGCGCGGGCGCGCCGGAACGCGCAGGGCCCTCGAACCGCGGCGTCGGCGAGCGCCCCTTCGACGGGCGTTCGCGAACCGGCCGCGCCCGCCTACCGGGCGGCGCCCGAACCGCGGCCGGCCCGGTTGCAGGTCGATGGGTCGGGGCGGGTGCAACTGCCGCCCGAGTGGCGCGTCCAGCCGGGCAGCGTCTTCATCGCCCGCAACTTCCGTGGCGACATCGTCCTGATGGACGTCACCCGGGCTTCGGAGGCGGCGCGGATCGAGAGCATGGGCCGGGCGTCCGACGACCTGATCGCCGAACGCCGCCTGGAGGCGATGCGCGAGTTCGATGACTAGGCACGTCATCGACGCCTCGGCGGCGTTGGCGCATCTGCTGAACGAGACCGGCGGCGACCGCGTAGCGCCGCATCTGAAGGACGGCCTGATCAGCGCGGTCAATCTGAGCGAAGTCGTGACGCGGCTGATCCGCGCAGGGGCCGATCCGATGCGCGCGGACTATCTGGGTTGCACCGTGATAGATCACGACGCGGACCTGGCCCACCGGACCGGGCGATTGTGGCCCCGGACCGCGCATCTGGGACTTTCGCTGGCGGATCGGGCCTGTCTGGCGTTGGCCCTGCGCGAGGGGTTGCCGGTGTTGACGGGCGACCGGGCATGGGCGGCGCTCGACCTCGGCGTTGACGTGGCGCTCATCCGCTGACACGACCAGCGCTGAACCCCGGAGACCGCCATGCTGGAGCAGACCGCCGCCGGTCCGTCGATCGATCCCGCCGACGTGGCGCGTTTCTCGGCCCAGGCCGCGGAATGGTGGGACGCGCGCGGCCCCTTCGCGCCCCTGCACCGGTTCAACCCGGCCCGACTCGCCTTCGTCCGCGACCGCGCCGCCGAACGCTTCGACCGCGATATCCGGAGCCGCGATCCCTTCGCCGGCCTGACCCTGCTCGACGTCGGCTGCGGCGGGGGCCTGATCGCCGAGCCGATGCGCCGGCTCGGCTTCGCGGTGACCGCCATCGACGCCTCGGCCGACGGCATCGGCGCCGCCCGGGTCCACGCCGAACAGCAGGGTCTCGAGATCGCCTACCGCGCCGCCACGGTGGAGCAGCTGGAGGCCGAAGGGGCCGGCCCGTTCGACGTGGTCCTGACCATGGAGGTGATCGAGCACGTCGCCCACCCGGAGGCCTTCGTCCGGACCTGCGCCCGTCTGGTCAAACCGGGCGGCCTGATGATCGTGGCCACCCTGAACCGGACGCTGAAGTCGCTCGCTCTCGGCAAGGTCGCGGCGGAATATTTGCTGCGCTGGGTGCCGGCCGGCACCCACGACTGGAACCAGTTCCTCAAGCCCGACGAGATCCGTTTGATGCTGTCGGAGGAACCGCTTGCGGTCAGCGGACCCTACGGGCTGGTCTACAATCCGTTGACCGACCGGTGGAGCGAGAGCCACGACGCCGGGATCAACTACATGATGGTCGCGACCCGCGACTGAAGGCGGGTTCATCCAGCGTTCATGGACCTGACGTCGATGTAACGGGACAGCCAAGCTTGGCGGTGAGATGAAGAGGCCTTCCTCAACCTCCCCCGCAGGAGCTTCCCATGAAACGCCTTCTGATCCTCGCCGCCGTCTCCGCCAGCCTGATGGCCGCCGGCTGCGTTACGGTCATCGACGCCTCCGACAGCGATGACGCCTGGCACGGCAACAACGCCCAGCCCTTCGACGCCGCCCGCGACGCCTGCCGCGCCGAGGCCGGCAACCGGCACAGCGACGCCTTCCGCGACTGCATGGCCGCCAAGGGCTGGACCCGCAGCTAGGCCTTCAGAGCCGTTGGATCATGTAGCGGGCGTCCGCGCCATAGCTCGCCACCTTCGCGGCGATGCCCGGCGCCTCGACGGCGGTGAAGCCGAGGCCTTTCCAGAACGGCGCGGCGTCGTTGACCGCCACCAGGGCGAGGGCCGGCCAGCCGGCGGCGTTCGCCTCCCCCGCCAGCCGTTCGACGATCGGCCGCGCCCAGCCCTGCCCCCGCGCGTCCGGGTGCAGGGCGACGTCGTGCAGATAGACCACCTTGGCGTCCGCCGGCAGCGCATCGACCCGGGTGTTGAGCGCCGGCGCGGCGCCTGCCCGCCACGGGTAGGCGACCAGATAGCCCTTCGGCGCGGCATCCTCGCCCGACAGGACGAAACAGCCCGACGGATAGAGGGCCAGCCGGCTCTCGAAACAGTCGCGGCCCTCGAAATGATCCGGAAAACTGATCGCGGCGATCTCGGTGACGATATCGAGATCGTCCGCCGTCATCGGCCGCCAGGTCAGGCGGGGCAGCGGGTGTTCAGCGGGGCTGCCGTGAAGGTCCATTTCATGCTCCGCGCCTGCCCGTCGATCTCGCCCTCGATCCGGGCCGTCAGGGTGTCGCCGTCGCGTTCATAGATGACGCGGGTGGGAAAGTCGTTTTCCGGATTGGCGAACACCGCCCGGGCCGGGCCGCTCTCGGCCAGCACGAAGGCCGTCGGCGGCGCACCGCCCGGCTGGGCGACGTAGGCGAAACCGGCCGGCGTCGAGCCGATGTGCGAAACCTCGAACGAGACCTCGTCCCCCGACACTGTCACGGCGTGGCCGACGCTGAGGCCGGCCCGAGGGTCGCTCCATGATTCCGAGACCTCACGGCTCCCGGAACAGTCCAGCCAGTAGCCGGCCATCCACGTCATGTCGGGGGTTGGAGCGGGTGCGGCCTGCATCAGCACGGCGGCGAGAACGGCGACGGTCGTCATGGGTCAAATCCCTTCTGGTCCGGCCCGAAACTAGTGCGGCGACAGCGGACCCGGCTTGTAGGATTGCGACGCGAGGCTGCGGGCCAACCCAACCTGCTCGCGCGCCCAGTCCGTGGCCGTGCAGCCGAGGAAACGGCGGAAATCCCGCGCCATCTGCGGCTGATCGAAATACCCCGCCTCCAGACCGGCCTCCAGCCAACCGACCGCCTGGGGCGCGGCGGCGTGATCGAACACCCGGCGGAAGCGCAGGATGGAACGCAGCAGGCGCGGCGGCACGCCGACCCGATCGCGGAAGCGGCGCTGCAGGGCGCGATGTTCGGCGCTCGAGCGGGCGGGTGACGGCTCCTCCCGTTCGGCGGCCTCGATCTCGGCCCGGACGATGTGATCGAGCGACCAGTTCGCGGAAAGGCGCTGATCCTCCAGCCAGCGCGTCACCAGTTCGACCTGGGCCGCGATGTCGCCGGACGGGGGCTGAACGCCAGCCAGACGGTCGACCATGTCGAGGCGGCGATCGGTGGCCTCGGCCAGCGGCAGGCCGAGCCAGTCGCGGGCGCCGTCCGGCTCGAAGCGAACGGCCACCAGTTCGACCGGGCCCGCGGGGCGCAGGGCCAGCGGCCGGGTCATCTGGCCGGCGAACAGGGCCCGGGGCTGGCGACGGAAGACGCCGTCGGGGCCCTGCTCCTCGTACGGCGCGCCGATATCAACGACCAGTTCGGGACAGCCATCCGGCGCGATGCGCTGCACCGTCGGCGCGGGCGCGGGCGCGGCATAGATCCAGATGACGCGGACGAACGGACGCAGCGACGCCGGCGGCTCGAACTCCTCGTAACGCTCCCCCTCCCCCGACATCGGCGTCTCAGTTGAGCCTGGAGGGATCAGGGGGCGCAGGCGGCAGGGGCGCGCACGGCACGCCATCGTCCTTCAGCTTCTTGACCTCCGCGGGCGTGGCCTCGCCGTAGATCTCGCGCTTTTCGGAGCGGCCCTCGTGGATGTCGCGGGCCTCGCGGGCGAAGGCGTCGCCGACGTAGTCGAAATTCTGCTCCACGTGCGACCGCACTTCGCGGGCGGCCTGCATCATCATGGTCTGCATCCGGGTGAGATCGGGCTCCGCCGCGCTCTTGCGCGTGCCCGCCACGGCCGGGGCCATAATCTGCTTGCGGACCCTGCGCGAGCCGCAGACCGGGCATTCGACCCGTCCCTGCGCCGCCTGTTCGTCATAGTCGGCGGAGGTCCCGAACCAGGCCTCGAAGCCATGGTCGTGCTCGCATTGCAGGGCGTAGCGGATCATGACGGCGCCCCGAACTCACGGTCATGGGACAGCTGGGGCACGGCGGCGCGGGCCCGCGTCACGGCGTCGAGATCCAGCGTCGCGAACAGCACGCCGGGCTCGTCGTGGGCGAGTTTCGCGATCACCTCGCCCCATGGCGCGACCACCGTGGACCGGCCCCAGGTCCTGCGGCCGTCCTCGTGCGACCCACCTTGGGCCGGCGCCAGCACATAGCTGCCGGTTTCGATGGCCCGGGCGCGAAGCAGGGTCTCCCAGTGCGCTTCGCCGGTCGGAACGGTGAAGGCGGCCGGCACGGCGATCATCACCGCCCCGGCCCGCGCCAGGGCCCGGTACAGCTGGGGGAAGCGGATGTCGTAGCAGATGGTCAGCCCCAGCCGGCCCCACGGGGTGTCGGCGACCACGGCGTCGTCGCCCGGCCGCACCGAGGCGCTCTCGCGCCAGCACTCGCCGGTCGGCAGGTCGACGTCGAAGACGTGCAGCTTGTCGTAGCTCGCGACGACCTCGCCGCGGTCGTCAATCAGTAGCGAGCGGTTGGCGGCGCGGTCGTCTCCCTCATGCCCGGATTTGACGATGGCCGAGCCGATCAGGAGCCAGACGGCCAGCTCGCGCGCGAGATCGCGCAGCTTGCCGACGGCCTCGTCGCGGTCCTGCGTCTCCAGGGCGGCGGCGCGTCGTTCCCGATCCTGAATGAGAAAATTGGTCCCCTCCGGCGTCAGGATCAGCCTCGCCCCGCCGGCGGCCGCCTCGCGGATCAGCGGCTCTACATGGGTGAAGGCTGCGGTGGCGCTCGCCGGAGTCCGGGTCTGGATCAGGGCGATCGGCGGGGAGGTCATCAGGCTTCGAGCAATGCGTCCAGCTCGCCGCGCCGGTCAAGCCCGTGCAACTCGTCGGAGCCGCCCACGTGTTTCCCGTCGATGAAGATCTGCGGGAAGGTCATGCGTCCGCCGGAGCGCTGGATCATCTCCTGCTTCTTGGCGGGGTCGTTGGAGGCGACGATCTCGGTGTAGTCGGCGCCCTTGCCGTCGAGCAGGGCCTTGGCCGCATGGCAGTAGCCGCAGCCGGGTTTGGTGTAGATGATCACGTCAGCCAAGGGGAACTCCAGACTCTGTGGCGGCTATGTAGGCAATTCCCGCGCCGTGCGCACCCGGGCGATGACCGCCAGATCGACAGCGCGGGCGCCGGCCTCGGTCAGCGCGCGGGCGCAGGCCTCGGCGGTGGCGCCCGTGGTCAACACATCGTCGACGAGAAGGATGCGCCGGCCCCTGATCCGGCGACGCCCCTCCTCCGTGACGGCGAAGGCCTTTTTGACATTCAGGCGCCGCCCCCGCGCCGACTTGCCGCCCTGCGAGGTGGTGTGGGTCTGGCGCACGAGGGCGTCGGGCAGATAGTCGAGACCGGCGCCGCGGGCCAGCGGCCGGGCGATCTCGGCGGCCTGGTTGAAACGCCGTGACAGCAGCCGCAGGCGGTGCAGCGGCACCGGAACCACCGCGTCGGCCTGATCCAGCAGCGGCGCGGCCGAGCGGCTCAGCCAGCGGGCGAACAGCGGCGCGAACGGCTGGTGGTCGCCGTGCTTGAACTTCAGGATCAGTCCTCGCGACGCCTCGTCGTAGACGCAGGCGGCCCGGGCACGGGCGAAGGCGTAGGGCTGGGCCAGGCAGGCGGCGCAGCGCGGTGCGGCGAAGACCCCGCCGTCCATCTCGAACCCCGCGCCACAGCCGTCGCAGACCGGCTCCTCGAGGAAGACGACCCGGGCCCAGGCGTCCGGCGTCAGGCCGGCCGAGGCCGCGGCTTCGGGGCTGTCATGGGCGAGCGGCGGCATCAGCAGGTCGGCCGCGCCCCGGCCCAGGGCGCGCAGCCCGATTGCGACCTGCGTGCGGCCGGCTTCCAATCGGTCGCGCCAGCCCCCATCCTGATGCGCCATGAACGCCTCCTCCGGTCCCCCCGAGATTTTCGACAGCCGACGTCGCGCGGCGAAACTTGCGCGCGGGGAAAAGGCCTTCGCGGCGGCCGACTTCCTGCACGTCCGGGCCGCCGAGAACGCGGTGAACAGCCTCGAGGTCATCCTGCGCGACTTTCCGGACGCCGTCGACCTGTCGGCCCGGCCGGGGCCGTTCGCGCGGCTCCTCGCCGACAGCGCGGCGGCGGGGCGGGTTGGCGAGGTTCGGACCGCAGGCGACCTGGCCAGTCGCGCGGCTCCCGGCGCCGCACCACTGGACCTGCCGGACCAGTCGCAGGATCTGATCGTCTCGTTGATGAGCCTGCACTGGGCCAACGACCTGCCCGGCGCCCTGACCCAGATCCGCCGCGCCCTGCGGCCCGACGGGCTGTTCATCGGGACGCTGCTGGGGGCCGGCACGCTGAAGGAACTGCGCGCGGTCCTGACCGAGGCCGAGCTGGAAGTACGCGGCGGGGCGCAGGCGCGGGTGTCGCCCTTCGCCGACGGCTTCGACGGCGCCGCCCTGCTGCAGCGGGCCGGTTTCGCCTTGCCGGTGGCCGACGTCGACCGGCTGACCGTGCGGTACCCGGACCTCTACGCCCTCGTGACCGACCTGCGGGCCATGGGCGAAACCAACGCCCTCGCCGGCGCCATCCGGCCGATGAGCCGGGGCCTGCTGGCGCGGACCGCGGAACTCTACGCCGAACGGTTCGCCGATGCCGACGGGCGAATCTCCGCGACCTTCGAGATCATCCATCTGGCCGGCTGGGCGCCGCACGAGAGCCAGCAGAAACCCCTGCCCCGCGGATCGGCGAAGGTCCGGCTGGCGGATGCGCTGGGCGTGAGGGAATGGACGGGCGAGGAGATCTGAGCCGGCTCAGTTCGCGCCGATCGCCGCCGCCAGCTTGGTCATGGCGGCGTTGAACACCCCGGTCCCCGCCCCGGCGAAGGCGGTGATGCCGGCCAGGGCGACGAGGAAGACGAGGGCGATGATCAGCCCGTATTCGAGCGCCGTGGCGCCGCGTTCGTCCGTGAGAAACCGGGAGAGCAAGGCTCGCATGGCCCCCTCCTTCGGCGGCTAGAGCAGGTCGCGCAGCCATGCGACCAGGGGTTCATCGGCTGGAGGCATGGGAAAGTCCGAAAGCTGGTTCGGCCGCACCCATTTCAGCGCCGCGTGCTCGCGGTTCCGCACCACCCCCGACCAGCGTCGGCACAGATACAATGGCATCAACAGGTGAAACGAATCGTAAGCATGGCTGGCGAAAACGAACGGAGCCAGGCAGGCCTCGTTCACGTCGATGTCCAGCTCTTCCTTCAATTCACGGATCAGCGCCGCCTCGGGCCGCTCGCCCGGATCGACCTTGCCGCCCGGAAATTCCCACAGCCCGGCCAGCTGCTTGCCCTCGGGGCGCTGCGCGATCAGCACCCGGCCGTCGGCGTCGATCAGGGCCACGGCGACAACGAGGACGGTGGGGAGGGCTTCGCTCACGAGCGATAGTCGCCGTTAATTTCGACGTAGCGTTTGGTCAGGTCGCACGTCCATACCGTCGCCGACGCGCGCCCTGAGCCCACATCCACGGTGATGTCGATCTCGGCATTCCTCATATAGGCGCTCATCTTCGCCTCGTCGTAGTGCGGCGAGGGCGCGCCTTCGATGGCCGCCACATGCGGACCGAAGCGGATGGCCAGGCGGTCACGGTCGACCGGCTCCTCCGTCTTGCCGACCGCCATGACCACCCGGCCCCAGTTGGCGTCCTCGCCGGCGAGGGCGGTCTTCACCAGCGGGCTGTCGGCGATCGACTTGGCCAGCTTGCGGGCCGAGGCCGGGCTGGCGGCGCCGTCGACGGTGATCTTGACGAACTTTGTCGCGCCCTCGCCGTCGCGGACCAACTGGTGGGCGAGGTCGAGCATCACCCTGTCCAGCGCGCGCGAGAAATCCTTCAGCCGCCGGTCGCCGACCCGGCCAATGCGCGGCGCCCCGGACGCGCCGGTGGCGAACAGCAGGCAGGTGTCGTTGGTCGAGGTGTCGCCGTCGACGGTGACGCTGTTGAACGTCGTGCGCACATGCAGGCCCAGCATGGCGCGCAGCACGTTCGGATGGATGTCGGCGTCGGTGACGATGAAGGCCAGCATGGTCGCCATGTCCGGCGCGATCATGCCCGAGCCCTTGGCGATCCCGGCGATGCGGACCGTGTGGCCCTCGATCTCGCACTCGGCGAACGCGCCCTTGGGGAAGGTGTCGGTGGTCATGATGCCTTCGCCGGCGCGCGCCCAGGCGTCGGCGGCCAGCCCCGCCTCCACATCGTTCAGCCGGGCGGCGATCTTGCGGTCGTCCAGCAGCACCCCGATGACGCCGGTGGAGGCCAGCATCACGTCGCGCTGGCGGCAGCCGAAGCGTTTGGCCACCTCGGAGGCGGTGCGGCGGGCGGCGTCGGCCCCCGCCTTGCCGGTGAAGGCGTTGGCGCAGCCGGCGTTGACCACCAGCGCCCGCACGTCCTGGCCGCCGTGTTCGGCGTCCAGATGCCGGCGGCACCAGTCGACCGGAGCCGAGCCGACCTTGTGCCGCGTGAACACCCCGGCGCAGGTCGTCCCTCGGGCGAAGCGGAACACCACGAGGTCGTCGCGCTCATGCCTGTAGAAGCCGGCCCGGGCCGTGGCGATCTCCACCCCGGCGATCGGCGGAATAGCGGGAAATGGCACGGCGAGGGGCGACACCTGCAAGCCCGGCTTGCCGGGCGCGGCGGGCGCGGGACGGGCCGGCGTGGTGGCGCGCTTCAGGGCCGTGGCCAGCGGGTCCAGAGCCTTCTCAAGGGCCTGTTCGATCTTTTGCCCGGTCGAGCCCCGACTGGTCTCCGGCGCGCGGCTCATGGAGCCTTCGCGGGCGGCGGGGCGCTGGCCGGGGGCGCGACGGGGGCGGGCGTCGCCGGAGCCTTCGCGGGGGCCGATGCGGGTTCCTGCGAGGTGGAGCCGCCGTTCAGCAGCACCTCGACCTCGGCCTTGCCGCGCAGCTTTTCCAGAAGCCGGCGCACCCCTTCATAGGTCAGGTAGCGGACGATCTGCGGCCGCGCCTGCTCCAGCGTGGGCGGCGTCTCCTTGCGCCGGTCCTCAACCCTCAGCACGGCCCAGCCGCCCTCGGTCTGGAACGGCCCGACCGTCGAACCGGCCGGCTTGTCGCGCAGGGCGTTGGCGTAGGCCGCGGGCATGACGTCCAGCGTGCGGTACCCGAGGTCCCCGCCCGAATAGCGGGTGGCGTCGTCGATCGAGCTCTGGGCCGCGACAGCCTCGAAGGCGGCGCCCTGGGCCAGGATGCCGATCACCGCTTCGGCCTCCTCCCGAGTCCGCGACAGGATCAGACGGGTGCGGATTTCCTCGGACGTCTCGGCGAGGCTCAGCTGCTCCTGGTAGAGTTCGGCGACCTTTCGGTCCGTGATCTCGCCGTTGACCACCGTCTCGACCAGCATGTCGCCGAGAATGCGCTCGCGCGTGGCCGCCAGCCGGCGCTGGGCCAGGGCGGAATTGTCCAGCCCGCGCCGCTCGGCCTCGCGGGCCAGCAGCTTGTGGTCGATGACCTCATCCAGCACCTGGCGGAACAGGTCCGAGGTGACGTCCAGCGGCTCGCCCTCGCCGACCAGGCCCTGCGCCACGGCCTCGCGCTTCACGTCGGAGGCCCAGATGGTCTGGTCCTCGACCTCGGCCACGGCCCGGTCGCCGGGCTCGGGCGGCCGGTCGGAGCCTCCGCCCCCGCCGCAGGCGGAAACCGTCAGCGCCGTCGCGAGCAGCATCGGGAACAGGGCGCGGACCAGATTCCGGGGCGGGATGAAGCTCATTTCAGGGCGTGCTCCGTCACGGGCGGCAAAGGCCCTCGCGTTGACAGGGATAAGGCCGGTGCTTAAGTCCCGCCTGCGCCCAAGTCGAGGGGTTTTCGAACGTTCGCGCGGCCCTTGCGCGCGCCTGAGACAGGCGCTCCGGGTCGCCGCCGCCGGGGCCTCGCCCGGCGCGTCATCATCGCCGCTCCTTCGGGACCGTTCCAGTACCAGAGCCCCAGCCGCTCGCCCGCCTTCGGATCATTCATGCTCGGCATCGCCAAGAAGATTTTCGGCTCCTCCAACGACCGCAAGGTCAAGGACTTCATGAGCCGGGTGCAGAAGATCAATGCGCTCGAGGACAAGTTCGCCGCCCTGTCGGACGACGAGCTGCGCATGATGACCGATGCGTTCAGGGACCGGCTCGCCGCGGGCGAGACCCTGGACAAGGTGCTGAACGAGGCCTTCGCCGTCGCCCGCGAGGCCTCCAAGCGGGTGCTCGGTCAGCGCCAGTACGACGTGCAGCTGACCGGGGGCATGATCCTGCATGAGGGCGGCATCGCCGAGATGCGGACCGGCGAGGGCAAGACCCTGGTCGCCGTGGCCCCGGTTTATCTGAACGCCCTGGCCGGCAAGGGCGTCCACGTCATCACCGTCAACGACTATCTCGCCCGGCGCGACGCCGAATGGATGGGCCGGGTCTATCGCTTCCTCGGCATGGAAGTGGGCGTCATCGTCAACGGCCTGAGCCAGGGTCAGCGTCAGGCGGCCTACGCCGCGGACATCACCTACGGCACCAACAACGAGTTCGGCTTCGACTATCTGCGCGACAACCTGGTCTACGACCGTCGCGAGATGGTCCAGCGTCCGCACCATTTCGCCATCGTCGACGAGGTCGACTCGATCCTGATCGACGAGGCCCGCACTCCGCTGATCATCTCGGGCCCGACCGAGGACCGTTCAGACCTCTATCTGACCGTCGACGAGATCATCAAGGAGCTGATCCAGGACAAGTCGACCTACGACCTCGACGAGAAGCAGCGCCAGGCGCTGCTGACCGAGGAAGGCTCCGAAAAGATCGAGGAGATCATGGAGGCGCGCGGCCTGTTCGCCGCCGACACCACCGGCCTGTACGACGCCGCCAACATCAGCCTGGTGCACCACATCAACCAGGCGCTGCGCGCCAACACGTTGTATCAAAAGGACAAGGACTACATCATCAAGGCCGGCGAGGTCATGCTGATCGATGAGTTCACCGGCCGGATGATGCAGGGCCGCCGCCTGTCCGAGGGCCTGCACCAGGCCATCGAGGCCAAGGAGGGCGTGAAGATCATGCCCGAGAAC
>DASRXE010000205.1:0-5405 GCA_035654315.1 Brevundimonas sp. | reverse complement strand
TCGTTCTGGCGCGAAAGGGCGAGGGTCGGCTGTCCGGGGAGAAGGGACGCTCTGGCGCGGCTGCGGGCGTATTTCGGGTCGCTGTTCGACGGGTCGTCAATCCAGTCCGTCCCCCGCCCGGTCAGCCAGTCGCGCAGCTCCCTGCGCCGCACGTCGAGCATCGGCCGCAGCAGCATCAGACCCCGCCCTTCCGGCCAGACAGGCGACGGCGACCAGTCGCGTAGCCGGCCCAGAGTAGAGCCCTCCGCCCGCATGACGTCGCCCTCGGCGACGTCGTCGGCGGTGTGGGCGAACAGGACCACCCGGGCTCCCGCCGCGCGCGCGGCGTCGGCGATCAGGCGGTGCCGGGCGGCGCGGGCGGCGGCGGGCAGGCCGGCGACCGGCTTCGGTCCTTCCCATGACAGCCCTCGCCAGTCGGCCCCGGCCGCCAGCGCGGTGTCCCGGGCGAAGGCGGTCCAGCCGGGGCTGTCGGGGTTGAGATGGTGATCGACGGTCAGGGCCAGGACCCGGCGGCGATGGTCGGACGCCCAACCGGCGGCTACGGCCAGAAGGGCCATGGAATCCCCGCCGCCCGACAGTGCGAGCGCCACCGGTCGGGCCGCGTCGGGTTCAAGCCGTGCGGTCAGCCGTTCGCGAACCCGAAGACACCAGGCCGGAACGGTCGCACTCAGCCCCCTCTCCGGGTCGGACAGTCGAAGCGGTCGCGCAGGGCAGCGGCGCGGGCCCGCAGGCCGGCGTCGCCGCTCTCGGCATAGCGCCGGTCGAACTCGGAGAGGGCCGTGCAGGCCTGGGTCTTGCGGTCGGTTTCGTTCAGAGCCGTGGCCAGTTCGAGTACCGTGGGCCCGGCCCATCGCGCCGTCGGCCAACCTTCGAGGGCGGCGGCGTAGAAGGCGACGGCGCCGGCATGGTCTCCGGCGGACACTCTCAGGTCCCCCAGCCGGGCGTTGGCCTCGCGCGCCTGGGGCGTCTCCGGCCAGGCGAGGGCCACGGTCTGCAGGGCGCGGTCGCCCAACGCCGGATCGGAGGCGGCCAGGCGTGCAGCGGCGGCCAGGTCGCGGCTGGCGTCGCCCGTCGGCGAGGTCGAGCTGATCGGCGCGCTGAGTTCGGCCTCCCGCTCCGCCTGCTCCGCCATCTCGCCGAGCCGGCCTTCCGCGTCGCGCAGCCGGGCGCCCAAGGCCTCATTGTCCCGCCGGGCTTCATCCAGCTGGAAGGTCAGCCGTTCCAGATCCGCATTGACGCGCTGCAGGGTGGCCTCGAGATCGTTGAGGCGGCGGTCCATGATGGTGACGCGGCCCGTGAGGGCCACGACCTCAGGCTCCGGCTCCATGATGAAGGGCTGGCCGGCGGCGTTGCGCTGCAGCAGGGCGCGCTCAAGACGTCGCACGTTTCGGTCCAGCCGTTCCAGACTGCGCCGGTCCCACTGGATCGGCTCCATGGGTGCGGTCTGGGCCACGACCGTGGTCGTGCCGGCGATCAGGGCGACGCCCAGCACGGCGACGAGGGCGTTCTTCGAGCGGAGGGCGGAGGGCAGCTTCGGCATGATTGGTTTCGTCCCACCGATTTGAGGCCGCCGCAAGGCGTCAGCCGGTCAGGCCGAGCGCGATGATGGCCAGGATGAACAGGGTGAAGGCGAAGACGCAGAACAGCATGAGGAGGACGGTCCGCCAGGCGGCGGAGAACCACGACAGGCCGTAGGCGCCCTTGAGCTGGGCGAACATGTGAACCGGCACGCCGAAGGTGGAGACCAGGGCGCCGAGCGCCGCGAACCCGCTCCACAACGGCCCCAGGACCGAGATCAGCATCATGAGGATCGACATCGCCGTCAGCGAATAAAGGACGAAGACGCCATGGTCGTAGAGGGTGAATCCCCCCCGCCACAGGAACAGCAGCGCCACGAACGGGATCGAGATCGGGATCAGCAGGAAGCTGAATTTGTAGGCCGTCTGCTGAATCTTGTAGAGCGCCAGGTCGGGGTTGAGCAGCTTCTTGGTCATGGTCTTGTTGAGCGCCTCGTTGCCCATGTCGACCTTGAGCTCGCCCGAGGCGGCGGCGTCATGAACCTGGGCCTGCCAGCTGCCGGGAACGAAGCCGTCGCTGCGCTTGGTGACAGAGGGGGCGAGGCCCAGCTGAGATTCCATGATGCTGACCGTGTTCAGCTGCGCGTTCTCGGCCAGCTTCAGCGCCTCGGAGCCGGGCGCGTCCGCCGCCGCCTTCCTCGCCGCCGCCAGCTCGACACGGGCCGCCTCCAGGTCCCGGGTCAGCTCGACGCGCTCGGCGGGCGTCATCGTAGTGGTTATGTCCGGCTCGATCCCGCCGGAGAAGCTGAACACGAAGAACATCAGGAAGACGGTGAACAGGAACATCGCCAGCGGGGAGACGTAGCGGGTGCGCCGGCCCTGGACCCATTCGCGGGTCAGCCGCCCGGGGTTGAACGCCAGCAGCGGCAGGGTGCGCCAGATGCGGGCGTCGAAATGCAGCACGCCGTGCAGCATCTCCTCGCCGAGGTGGAGCAGCGAGCGGTGCACGTGGGTGGGCTGGCCGCAGTTGGAGCAGAATTTGCCCTCGACCGGCTGACCGCAGTCGGTGCAGTTCCCGGCGGCGTCACCGGCGTGGCCGGTAGGCCGTTCGATCGCGCCGGCCAGAAGTCCGCCCGTGGCCGCCCCGCCCGCCGCCTCGATGTCCATGCCGCCGTCCCCTGCTGCTGCGGCAGGTTTAGCCGCCGCGCCGTCCCCCGGTCAAAAGGAAAGGGCGGCCGGGTGACCGGCCGCCCTTCATGGAGCTCATCGACAGTTCGCCGGGATCAGCGCGTGGCGCCGCTGACGATGGCGGTGTGGGCGTTGCGGTTGCGGGCCCAGGCTTCCTCATTGGAGCCGGCCGCGATCGGACGCTCCTTGCCGTAGCTGATGGTGTCGATGCGGGCGGCGGAGACGCCGCGCTGGACCAGATAGCTGCGCACCGACTCGGCGCGACGGGCGCCGAGGGCGAGGTTGTACTCGCGGGTGCCGCGTTCGTCGGCGTTGCCCTCGATCCGCACCGTGACCTGCGGGTAGCGCTGCAGCCACGCCACCTGGGCGTCGAGGCGCGGATAGGCGTCGGGGCGAACCTCATAGCTGTCGAGGTCGAAATAGATCCGGTCGCCGATGTTGACGACAAAGTCCTGCTCGGAGCCCGGCGTGGCCGCGCCGAGGCTGCCGCCGTCGACCGGCCCGGTCGGAGCGGTCGGATATTGCGGGCCGGTGGCGGGCGGCGTCGTGTCGCCCGAAGCGCTGTCAACCGGGCGGCGCGGGGTGCAGGCGGCGATGGCCGCGACGGCCACGCCCACCGCGGCCAGACGGAGGAGGGTCGAGGTCTTCATCATCAGTCGTCTCCTTGGTGCGAGGCCTCGGCCTCCAGCTTTGCTATAATCGTCGGGTACTGTCGCGCCACTGATTTCGCCAGTCACGATAACGCGGAATTGAGCCGAAAGGCTCCGCTTGAACCTTAGCTGGCGCAACTGTCGGGGCCTGCGGCTCCGAGGTTTGAGGGCTGTTCGTCCAGTAGGGGGGACCAGGCCGGGTCGGAGCCGCGGCCGTCATAGCCGGCCTGGCTGACGACGCGCCCCGACAGGTCCACGGTCCACAGCCGGGTGTCGCCGCCCGGCGACTGGCGCGCGAACATGATGTAGCGGCCGTTGGGGGCCCAGGACGGGCCCTCCTCGAAATAGCTGGACGACAGGATGCGCTCGCCGGTGCCGTCGGGCCGCATGACGCCCGTCGAGAAGCGGCCGCCGCCCTGTTTGGTGAAGGCGATCAGATCGCCGCGCGGGCTCCAGTTCGGGGCCGTGTAGATGCCGCCGCCGCGCGAAATGGGACGCTGGCCCGAGCCGTCGGCGCGCATGACATAGAGCCGCGCCGAGCCGGAGCGGTCCGAGGTGAAGACGATCTGGCTGTTGTCCGGGCTGAAGGAGGGCGAGGTGTCGATGCCCGGGTCATTGGTCAGGCGACGCACCTGCCGGCTGGCGAGGTCCATCACATAGACGTCGGTATTGCCGCCCCGGATGATCGAGAAGGCCATCTTCGTGCCGTCGTTCGAGAAGCGCGGGGCCAGCACCTGGCCATCGAACTCGCCCAGGGACTCCCGCCGGCCGGTCGAGAGGTTGAACAGGTAGATGCGGCTGTAGTCTTCGCCCAGCGCCACATAGGTGATCTCGTTGGGGTCGTTCAGCGAGAAGCGCGGCGACATGATGATCTCGTCGCCCTGGGTCAGGTAGACCGAATTGAATCCGTCCTGGTCCGAGATGGCGAGGCGAGACAGGCGGTTCAGCTGGGTGCCGCTTTCGGAGACGAACAGGACGCGGCTGTCGAAGAAGCCAGCCTCGCCGGTCATGCGCTGATAGACCAGGTCGGCGATCTTGTGGCCGATGCGGCGCCACTGCTCGGGCGTGGCGGTGAAGCGGTAGGAGGCCAGCTGACACTGGCGATAGGGGTCGTAGAGGCGAAATCCGAAGTCGTTGCGGTTGTCGGGACGGCGGGTGACCGAGCCGTAGAGCACCGCCTGCGCGCCTATCGAGGTCCACTGCGGGAAGTTGGGTGCATTGGCCAGGGTCAAGCCGGTCTCGACGAAACTGGCGGGATCGAGCGGCTCGAAATAGCCGGAGCGGCGCAGGTCGGAGCGGATGACGCTGGAGAGCTCCGAGCCGTTCTCGCCGTCGAAATTGGCGACGGCGATCTGGAACGGACGCAGGACGCCCTGATCGATGATGACCTCCTGGGGCCCGGTCTGGCCCGTCTGACCCGGAGGGGTTTGGCCCGTAGCGGCGCTGGCGGTCATAGCCAGGATGGCGACGCCGGCCAGAAGTCGGTTCAGACGCATTGTTAGCTCCCGCAAGTCAGACGTACGCCGGTCCTTATCACCGGACCGTTCGCGAGAAGCCAGCATGGCGGCGAATGGGGCGACTTTCGGGCTGATCAGTCTTCGTCAGCTTTCAGGCGCAGGTCGCGCCGGTCACCCCCCGCACATCCGCCGCGTCAGGAATGTCGCCCGGTACTCTCCACCCGTGAAGCCCGGAGGGACGTCGAAAGGTGCTGTGCGCACGACGGCCTGCAAGGCGCCGGCGGCGACCGCCCGCCAGACAGATTCGCTGCGCGCGCCGACCAGGGTCGGCCCGTCCGTGATGCGACCGCGGGCGTCGAGCGTCACATCCATCTGGACCCGCAGGTCCTCCGCCCCCGGTGTCTGACAGGGCGGCGACCAGTTGGGGTAAACCTGTTCGAACATGGCGGTGATCACCGGGCCGCTGGTCTGTCCCGCCGTCCCGCTGGACTGCTGGCCGGACGGACGCGTGGGTGCGCGGTTTGGCGAGCGGTTCGGCCGGTCCGCGGCCAGGGCGCCGAGGTCCAGCCGCGGCTCCTCGCGCGGCCGCGGCG
>DASRXE010000204.1:0-8324 GCA_035654315.1 Brevundimonas sp. | reverse complement strand
ATTTCGCCGCGATTGGCGATGAGGACCTTGGTGAACATGGCTTACGCCTCGAGCAGGACGAGGGGCTCGCCGAACTCGACAGGCTGGGCGTCGCCGACCAGCACTTCCTTGACGACGCCGTCACGGGGTGACTGGATCGGGTTCATCGTCTTCATGGCCTCGACGATCAGCAGCGTCTGGCCCTTCTTGACCTTGTCGCCGGGCTGGACGAACGGCGGGGCCTCGGGCGAGGCCTGGAGATAGGCGGTGCCGACCATCGGCGACTTCACCTCTTCACCCGAGCGGGCGACGATGGTGGCGGGATCGGACGGCATGGAGGCGGGAGCCGGAGCCGCGGCGGCCGGAGCAGGCGCGGCCATCGGCGCCGGGGCGGCGGCGTACTGCACCGGGGCGGCCATGGTGACCTCGCGGGCGACGCGAATCTTCAGATCGCCGCGTTCGACCTCGATCTCGGTCAGGTCGGTGTCGTTCAGAATGTCGGCGAGGCCGCGCACCAGGGCGGTGTCGATCTCGTCGTTCTTGAGCTTGGGCGCGGACGTCTTGGGATCGGCCATGGGAGCCTCTTGTTACCTTCTAAACCGAACGGCCGGCGGCGGCGCGGTGTTCCTGCGCCAGCCGGAGAGCGGCCTTGACCGCCAGTTCGTAGCTTAACGGGCCAAAGCCCGAAACCACGCCGGCTGCGACCGGCGAAACATAGGAGCGGTGGCGGAAACGCTCGCGCGCCGCCGGATTGGACAGGTGGCACTCGACGACCGGAACGCTCAGGGTCTTCAGGGCGTCCAGCAGGGCCACGGAGGTGTGGCCGTAGCCAGCGGGGTTGAGAACCACCGCAGAGGCCTTCTCGCGGGCCTCCTGGATCCAGTCGATCAGTTCGCCCTCGTGGTTGGTCTGGCGGAAGATCACGGTCGCGCCGTCGGCGGCCCGTTCGCACAGGGCGCGCACATCCTCGAGCGTCTCGCGCCCATAGATGTCCGGCTCGCGCACCCCAAGCAGGTTGAGGTTCGGGCCGTTCAGGACGTAGAGGACGGGGGTGTCGGGCATTCGCTCGAGATCATGACATCCGGCCGCGCGGATTCGGAGCGGCCTTTTAGCTGAGGCGTGGCGGTAATCAAACCGTCCGCCGGAGAGATTGACGTAGCGTCATGCGCATTCAGGTCAATGGAGAACCGCGGGAGGTCGCGGCCACGACGGTTCTGGCGCTGGTGGAGGAGCTGGGGCTGGATGTGCGGAAGGTGGCGGTCGAGCGGAATCTGGAGATCGTGCCGAAATCCCTGCACGGCGCCACGCCGGTGACAGACGGGGACCGGTTCGAGGTGGTCCAGTTCGTCGGGGGCGGCTGAAATCCTCAGCGTGGGTCCTCCAGATCGCGAAGGTCGCGGCCGCGGGTTTCGCGGCCGAGAAAGGCGATCAGGCCGAGCGCCGCAACCGCGAGGGCGCCGACAACCGCGGCGGCGGCGGCTAGCGGCGGCGCGGCGGCCACGACGCTCAATCCTTGCGCCAGCAGACCCCCCAGCTTGCTGCAGCCGGCGATCCAGCCGGTCGCCCGGCCGCGGATGCGCAGGGGATAGTTCTCGGCCGTATAGGGCAGGATGATCGCGATGACCCCGCTCGAGCCCACGATCAGCAGGGCCAGCGGCCCGATCGGATTGGCCAGGACTTCCATGCCCATGCCCCGAAAGACCAGGCCGAACAGGCCTGCGGCGGAGACCCCCAGCATCAACGCCAGGGACCCCCGCGTACTCCAGGCGCTGTAGAGCCAGACGGAGAGCAGGATGGTCGGAGCCGCGATGAGCGTCGATTTCGCGATCAGCGCTGACGCGGCCTCGACGCTGCGGCCCTCGGCGACGAGGGCGCTGGGCAGCCATAGCAGGACGCCAAAATTGACCAGACCCCACGCCAGCGCGGCAAGGGTGAGGGCGATGGTGATGCCGAGGTGCCGGGGATCGACCGGCGGCAGATGGGAATGGCTCTCGCGGACCGGCTCGACGGCTGTGCGCACCCGGGAGCCGAACCGCGCGAGCATGGCGCGGGCCTCGTCCACGCGGCCGACGTGCTGGAGGAACCGCGCCGATTCCGGGAGCAGGGGGCTGAGGGCGATCAGCAGCAGGCCGGTAGGCAGGTTCAGGAACCACATGACCCGCCAGCTCCAGAATGGCTGGAGCCAGGCGGACAGGGCGCTGGCCGCGAAATAGCCGCCGACGGCGCCGATGCCGCCGACCAGCACCAGGGCCCAGCCGCGGTGCCGGGTCGGCATGATCTCGGCCAGCAGGGCATAGGCCACCGGAAGCAGGCCGCCCGCCGCCGCACCCATCAGGAAGCACATGCCGACGTTCCACCAGAAGTCCGGCATGGCCCCGCAGATCGAGGTGCCGACGAACATCACCGACGACAGCAGGATCGAGGCGCGGCGGCCGTAGATGTCCGCCAGCCAGCCCCAGACGAACGAACCGACCACGGTGCCGGTGAGGGCGGCGAAGGGGAGGATGGCGACCATGGCCGAGGTCAGGCCGTACTCCTCGAGCATGCCGGGGGTGACGAAGCCGAGGCTGGCCGGCTTCATGATGTCGACGATCAGGGCGACGGAGAGCAGGGCGCACATGCCCCAGTGGGCCCCGGTCAGGGGCGCGTCCTCGGGTGGGGCGAGAACCTCGAGCGGGGCGTCGTCGCCCTTGTGCGCCGGGAGCAGGCCGAACGCCGTAAAGGCGATGCCGACGAGGATCAGGGCCATGCCCCACCACATACCCGCGTCCATCGGCATGCCGACGAGGCGAAAGCCCATATGGCGGCCCATCCAGTACATGGGCAGGTGCAGGGCGACTCCCGCAGTCACGATCAGGCAGCCGAGCCAGAAGGCCCATGCGTGGCGGCGGTCGCCGAAGACTCTGGCGATGGTCAAGTCAGGTCCCCCCGTGCCGGCGCGCCCGGCGTCTCGCACTAGCGTCGGCCCGGCGGGGCGTCGAGGGGCTTATTCCGGGGGCAGGGCGCGGCAGGTCGGGGCTTCCTCGTTGGGCAGGCCGTAGCCGCCGAAGCGCATGTCGTCGGGGTCGGCCGGTGCGTAGCCGGGGAGGTCGCCGTCGCCGACTTCCTGACGCAGGGCGCGGAGGCGTTCCTTGAGGCGGGTCTCCTCGGCGGCGTATTCGGGCCGGCCGGCGAGGTTGGTCTGCTCATCGGGATCGGACTGGAGGTCGTAGAGCTCCCATTCGTCCGGCAGTTCCCAGTGGATCAGTTTCCAGCGGATGTCGCGGACGCCGCGGTGGGGACGGACGCAGTGCGCGGCCGGGAATTCGAAATACTGGTAGAGGAAGTCCTGGCGCCAGTCGGCGGGGGTCTGTCCGGCGACGACGCCCTTCCAGCTGCGGCCGTGGATGTGCGGGTCGCGCGAGAGGCCGGCGTAGTCGAGGAAGGTCGGGGCGACGTCGACGTTGAGCACCATCTGGTCGCGGTTGACCTGACCCGGCGCGATCGAGGCGGGGTGGCGGACCAGCATCGGCACCTTGATCGACTGTTCGTACATCAGCCGCTTGTCGAACATGCCGTGGTCGCCGAGGAACATGCCGTTATCGGTGGTGTAGACGATGACGGTGTTCTCGCTCAGACCCTCGGCGTCGAGCAGGTCGAGCATCTTGCCGACGTTGTCGTCGACGCCCAGCAGGACGCGATAGTAGTCCTTGATGAAGTGCTGGTAGTTCAGCCGCGCCCGCTCTTCCACGGGCATGTCGGCGCGGACGCCGCGGTTGCGGTAGTCGGGCATGTCGGCGATCAGCAGGTCGGCGGCGCGGACGGCGCGGGGCCGGTCGGCGATGTCCTCCATGAAGGTCGGCGGCGGCGGGATGTCGATGCCGGCGAAGGCGCCCTTGAAACGTTCGGCCGGCTCCCAGCCGCGGTGCGGGGCCTTGAACTGGAACAGCAGGGCGAAGGGGGAGTCCTTCGGGCGGTCGCGCACGAAGCCCATGGCCAGTTCGCCGATGACGTCGTCGGTGTGGCCCTGGCCGCGGGTGCGGACGCCGTTCACGTCCAGCGGCGGATTGAAATACTGGCCCTGGCCGGGGAGGACGGCGGAATAGTCGTAGCCGATCGGAGGGGTGTTGACGTGCCATTTGCCGACGACGCCGGTGTGGTAGCCGGCCTTGCGCAGCATCACCGGCCAGGTGGCCTCGTGGTTCAGCAGCGGCTCATTGTTGAAGTTGGACTCGGCGCCGTTGGTGACCATGCCGTGGGCGTGGGAATAGAGGCCGGTCAGATAGGTGGCGCGGCTGGGCAGGCACAGGGAGTTGGTGACAAAGGCGTTCTCGAAACGGACGCCGCCGGCGCCGAGTCGGTCGAGGTTGGGCGTCTGCAGGATCGTGTTGCCATAGGCCGACATCGCCGACTGGGCGTGATCGTCGGTCATGATGAAGATGATGTTCGGGCGATCGCCGCGGCCGCGGGCCGGGGCCGTGGTGGCGCATCCGGCGGCGGTCAGGGCGGCGAGGCCGGTCATGCCCTGCAGTACGCGGCGACGATGGGTGATGGTCATATCGGCTCCTCCCGGGCGGTCTGCGCCACGTCCCTGACGCTCAACAAGCAGGCGATGTAAACGCTTACAAGGCCTGTAACGAAATGTTGGCCGCGACCTTCGCGCCCTTTCCCGGGGCGACGGTCCGGGAGTAGAGGAGCGCCATGACCACGCCCCAAGACACCGCTTCCGACACCTGGGCCGTCGCCGGCCGGACCTTCTCGAGCCGGCTGATCGTCGGCACCGGCAAATACGCCGACTACGCCCAGAACGCGGCGGCGGCCGAGGCGGCGGGGGCGGAGATCGTCACCGTGGCCCTGCGCCGGGTGAACCTGAGCGATCCGTCGCAGCCCATGCTGGTGGATCACGTCAAGCCGGACCGTTTCACCTTCCTGCCCAACACCGCCGGCTGCTTCACCGGGGAGGACGCGGTGCGGACGCTGCGGCTGGCGCGCGAGGCGGGCGGCTGGGGGCTGGTCAAGCTGGAGGTGCTGTCGGACACGGCCCACCTGTATCCGGACATGGTCGAGACGCTGCGGGCGCTGGACCTGCTGGTCAAGGACGGCTTCGACGTCATGGTCTATTGCACCGACGACGTGGTCATGGCGAAGCGGCTGGAGGACGCCGGGGCGGCGGCCATCATGCCGGCGGCGAGCCCGATCGGATCGGGCCTGGGCATCCAGAACCGGATCAACATCCGGCTGATCGTCGAGCAGGCCAGGGTGCCGGTGCTGGTCGACGCGGGGGTCGGCACCGCCTCGGACGCGACCATCGCCATGGAGCTGGGCTGCGACGCGGTGATCGCCAACACGGCCATCGCGGCGGCGAAGGATCCGATCCTGATGGCCAGCGCGATGAAGCATGCGGTGATCGCGGGGCGCGAGGCCTATCTGGCGGGGCGGATGCCGAAGCGAATGTACGCCAGCGCCAGCTCGCCGATGGCGGGGCTGATCTAGGGTCGGCGGGCGGGGCTGAGCCCGGGATGTAGACTCCGGCAGTGTACGGGAGTCTACCGTCTATCCCGTCTACCTCGTCTACCGGGGATGCGATTGTCAAAGACCGGTGCGGTGTCGAACGCCGCCTCGCAAGCATTGTAACCTGCCGGTCAGCCATGCGCAGGAGACGCGCTTTGGCGACAGGTCATCCCGTTGATCGGGCGGGAAATTGAGTCGCTGAACCAGACTATAAATCGGCGGATTGCCAGCACAGCGTCGTGGCATGCGCAGCGTATGGCGCGGCCGTAACGGCGGCCGTATGCTCTGCGACGCTTCTCCGTGAGGATCGACCCATGCCGCAGATCAGCCGTCGCCTTCTCATCGCCTCCGGGGCCGCCCTTGGCCTCGGCGGGGCAGCCCGGGCGCAGGGGCGGGGGAGCCGGGCGCTGGCGGTGTACAAGTCGCCGACCTGCGCCTGCTGCGAGGGCTGGATCGCGCATATGCGGCAGGCGGGCTTCACGGTGGCGGTGCATGTGACGTCGGACGTGCGGTCCTTCCGGTTGGGCCGGGGGATGCCGGATGCGCTGGGGTCCTGCCATACCGGGGTGATCGACGGCTATCTGGTCGAGGGCCACGTGCCGGCGGCCGATGTGATGCGGCTGCTGGCGGAACGGCCGGAGGCGCTGGGGCTGACGACGCCGGGGATGCCGCTGGGGTCGCCCGGGATGGAGACGCCGGACGGGCGCAAGCAGCCGTTCGACACCTTGCTGGTGCTGCGCTCGGGCGAGACGCGGGTGTTCGCACGGCACAACCGGGCCGCCTGAGTCCGTTCTTTCTCGAGGAGCCTGCATGTCCCGATCTCTCTGCATTGCGGCGGCGTCCGCCCTGTTGTTGTCCGCCGCCGGCGCCGCGGCGCACGATCCGGCGCCGGCGTCGCAGACGCAGGGCGTGGTTCAGGCGGAGGCGGCCGAGGCCGCGGCGGTGGCCGACGCCTTCCATGCGGCGCTCGAGGCGGGCGACACGGACGGGGCGCTGGCGCTGCTGGCCGAGGAGGTGATGGTTCTGGAGGAAGGCGGCGCAGAGCGGTCGCGGGCGGAGTACGCCTCGCATCATCTGGGCGCGGACGCCGCCTTCGCCGCCGCCGTCGAGGCGACGCTGCTGCACCGGTCCGGATGGGCGGACGGCGACGTGGCCTGGATCACCAGCGAGGGCCGGACGACCGGGACCTTCAACGGCCGGGCGGTGGACCGGCGGACGGCCGAGACGATGGTGCTGAAGCGCGGGCCGGAGGGGTGGCGGATCGTCCACATCCACTGGTCGTCACGGGCGGCGGGGTAGGGAGCGAGTTCACTCGCTTTCGTCATCCTCCGGCGAGTGTAGCGAGACCGGGGGACCCAGCGGCGCCGAAGGCGATCTGTTCAGGCAGGCCGTCGTGAATAGCGGGGCTCCCGACAGCTTCGCGCTCGCGCGCGCCGCTGGGTTTCCCGGTCTGCGCGGCTGCGCCGCTTGCCGGAGGATGACGAAAGTGGAGGGCGGGTTGGCGGAATCCGTCGGCGGGGCTAGGACAGCGCTTCCTCCCCGACGAGACCGACCATGCACGACATCCGCGCCATCCGTGACAATCCCGCCGCCTATGTGAGCGGCTGGTCGTCGCGCGGGGTGGAGGATGCGCAGGCGATCGTGGACCGGGCGCTGGAGCTGCATCGCCAGCTGCGCGCGGCGCAGACGGCGGGGCAGGAGGCGCTGGCGAAGCGCAATGCGGCGTCGAAGCTGATCGGCGCGGCGATGGCGAAGAAGGACATGGCCGAGGCCGACCGGCTGAAGGGCGAGGTCGAGAGCCTGAAGGGGGAGATCGCGGCTCAGGAGGCGGTCGAGGCGGAGGCCGGCAAGGCGCTGCGCGACCTGCTGGCGGCGCAGAAGAACCTGGCGGCGGACGATGTGCCGGACGGCGAGGACGAGGCGGCCAACGTGCTGGTCGGGGCGCCGTGGGGCGAGCCGCGCAAGACAGGCCCGGTTAAGGATCACGCCGACCTGGGCGAGGCGCTGGGGCTGCTGGACTTCGAGGCGGCGGCGCGGATGTCGGGGGCGCGGTTCGCGGTGCTGAAGGGCGGGCTGGCGCGGCTGGAGCGGGCCATCGGCCAGTTCATGCTGGACGTGCAGACGGCCGAGCACGGCTATCAGGAGGTCAATCCGCCGTATCTGGTGCGCGACGAGGCGGTGTTCGGGACGGGGCAATTGCCGAAGTTCGGCGACGACCTGTTCTTCGCTACATCCACCCACATTCCGAACGAGATCGGCGCGGCCGCAAACTCCGGAGTCTACTATGAACGCGGCGAGGGCGTGGACGTCTTTCAAGACGAAAGCGGTGAGTTCGCCTTCCGGCACGTGCCAGCGTCCGAGGCCCGACTAGTTGCACGGCGCCACTACCTCATCCCCACCGCCGAAGTCTCCCTGACCAACCTCGTGCGCGAGCAGATCCTCCCGGAGGAGCAGCTCGCCGAGCCGATGCGGCTGACCGCCCTGACGCCGTGTTTCCGGGCCGAGGCGGGGTCGGCGGGGCGGGATACGCGCGGGCTGATCCGGCAGCATCAGTTCCACAAGGTCGAACTGGTCTCGATCACCCGGCCGGAGGATTCCGAGGCCGAGCACGAGCGGATGGTGCGCTGCGCCGAGGTGGTGCTGGAGAAGCTGGGCCTGCCGTACCGGCGGATGCTGCTGTGCAAGGGCGATATGGGCTTTTCGGCGCGCAAGACCTTCGATCTGGAGGTGTGGCTGCCGTCGCAGGGCACGTATCGCGAGATCAGCAGTTGCTCCAACTGCGGCGACTTCCAGGCCCGGCGGATGGACGCGCGCTTCAAGCGGGCCGGGGAGAAGAAGAGCGAGTTCGTGCACAC